>JAYSLK010000874.1:0-3201 GCA_043725585.1 Actinomycetota bacterium | reverse complement strand
CCGGCCGAGTTGTCGATCGCATCGGTGTTGACGAGGCCGCCATTCAGGGCGTACTCGATCCGACCGCGTTGGGTGAGGCCGAGGTTGCCTCCTTCGCCCACCATCTTGCAGCGCAGCTCGTTGCCATTCACGCGGATGGCGTCGTTGGCCCGATCGCCCACCTCGGCATGGCTTTCGGCGCTGGCCTTCACGTAGGTGCCGATCCCACCGTTCCACAGGACGTCCACCGGCGCTTTCAGGACGACCGACAACAGCTCGAGCGGGGTGAACGTCGACCGGTCGGTCGCCAGCACACGCTGCATCTCCGGCGAGAGATCGATGTGCTTTGCCGTGCGGGCGAACACGCCACCACCCGCCGAGATCAGCTCCCGGTCGTAGTCGTCCCAGCTGCTGCGCGGCAGGGCGAACAGCCGAGCTCGCTCGGTGTACGACTCGACCGGATCGGGATCGGGGTCGAGGAAGATGTGCCGGTGATCGAATGCGGCCACGAGCTTCAGGTGCGACGAGCGCAACAACCCGTTGCCGAAGACGTCGCCGCTCATGTCGCCGATGCCAATGACGACGAGCGGATCGGTGTTGGCGTTCTTGCCGATGGCACGCGCATGGCGACGGACGCTCTCCCACGCACCGCGAGCGGTGATGCCCATCACCTTGTGGTCGTAACCGGCGCTCCCACCGCTGGCGAACGCGTCACCGAGCCAGAAACCGTACGAGGAGGAGATCGCGTTGGCGATGTCGCTGAAGGTGGCGGTGCCCTTGTCGGCAGCCACCACCAGGTACGGATCGTCGCCGTCGTACCGAACGGTTCGCGGCGGGGGCACGATCGTGCCGCCGACGATGTTGTCGGTGAGGTCGAGCAGTCCGCTCACGAACGCCTGGTAGCACGCGACGCCTTCAGCCCGGAACTCCTCCGGGGTCGACGTCGGCCGCTTCGGGAAGAAACCACCTTTCGCACCCGTGGGCACGATCACGGCGTTCTTCACCATCTGCGCCTTCACCAGGCCGAGCACCTCGGTGCGGAAGTCCTCCCGCCGATCGCTCCAACGCAGCCCGCCACGGGCGATGGGCCCGCCACGCAGGTGCACGCCCTCCACCCGAGGAGAACAGACCCAGATCTCGTACATCGGGCGAGGTAGCGGAAGGTCGGGCACCTTGGCAGGGTCGAGCTTGAACGCCATCACGTCGCGATTGGTGCCAGGCAAGTCACCTTCTCGGTAGACGTTGGTTCGCAACGTGGCGTCCACGAGCATCAGCAACGCACGCAGGGTGCGGTCGTCGTCGAGGCTCGGCACCGCCTCGAGCATCTCGTCGAGTCGGCCACGGAGCTCGGCGTCGCCATCGGCAGGTCGGTCGAGATCGGGATCGAAACGATGCTCGAACAACTCGACGATCGACCTCGTGATCGCGCCATGGCGGACGACGGTCGCTTCGATGTACTGCTGGCTGAACGGGAACCCGATCTGCCTGAGGTAGCGCGCATACGCCCGCACCACCTCCACCTGGCGAGCGGTGAGACCCGCGCCGAGCACGAGACGGTTGAACCCGTCTGCCTCGATCGTGCCGCGGAACGATGACTCGAACGCACGACACAGCTCGGAAGCGAGCTGCGTGTCGGAGAGGTCGACGCCGGACGCGACCTTCACGCCGACATCGTGGAGATGCACCTGCGTGTGGTCATCGAGATGGAACGCGAAGGCGCGCTCGTCCTGGGCGCGCATGCCGAGGTGATCGAGGATCGGCAGGAGGTCGGCGAGTGGAATCGGCGAGCCGCTTCGGTACACCCGGAATCGCCACTCGTCGGATTCGGCCTCGGCGAACCTCATCACCGCGGTCACCAGATCGCCTCCGCTGTCGGCCAGGGCGGCGATGCGGGGCAGGTCGAGCGCAGCGGTCGGTGGGTAGTTCAGTTCGTCGTATCCGGCCGGCAACACGGGGGCGAGGCGGTCGAGCACGCCCGCCAGCGGACCCAGTTGCTCGCGCGTCGCCGCAAGCCAGTCGTCGGCGGCCTGACCGATCGCGATGGTGAGTGCCATGTGGTCATCCCTCTTTCCGATCGATGCAACGACGTTGTCGCACGTCAAGGAACCACCAGTGTTGCACCTCCTGACCAGGTGGACCGCTCCTCGCCCACCTCGACCTGACGCGTTCTGGTCGCGAACGTCTTCGACTGTCGCACGCGAGCGCGACCGGATCGAAGGGTGACGAACGGCTCTGACCGCAGACGACGGTGAGGGGTAGCGTGACCGCCATGAGCCGCCATGCTGTCATCCGACGGGGCGAAGCCCATCCCGGGCACCGCGAGGTGGCCGGGGGACTGGCTCGAGCCGGGGTGTTCGGGATGAGCGACGGCCTCACCAGCAACGTCTTGCTGGTGATCGGTTTCGCCGGCAGTGGCCTCGATTCCAGCGTGGTGCGTCTGGCCGGCATCGCCGGTGCCGTCGCCGGTGCGGTCAGCATGGCGGCCGGCGAATGGATCAGCATCTCCGCCCAGAACGAACTGATCACGCGTGAACTCGAGGTCGAACGGCGCGAGCACGGCATCAATGCCGACGCCGAGCGACGTGAACTCGCCGAGATGTACGAGGGCCATGGCATGGAGCCCAGTACTGCCCAGCGAGCGGCGGCCGACGTGATGCGCGATCCCGAGCGAGCGCTCACCGTGCACGCCCGCGAAGAGTTCGGCATCGACCCCAATGAGCTACCGTCGGCATGGCTGGCGGCCAGCCTGTCGTTCGTGTGCTTCGTACTCGGTGCGATCCTGCCCGTCGTGCCGTGGTTCACCGGCTCGGGCAACGGCGCCACCGTCGCGTCGGTGGTGATCGGCGTCGTGGCCGCGGCCTCACTCGGCTGGGCCATCGGCCAGTTCTCGGAGCGGAACCGAACCAGGGCTGCCCTGCGCCAGGTCGCCATCATGCTCGCGGCGTGCGTGGTCACGTACAGCATCGGCAAGGCGCTGAACGTCAGCGTGTCGTAAGTTCCCGTAGGTGAACCAGATGAACGTCCTCGGCGACGACCTCCAAGCGTGTTCGTTCGACCCGATGACGGGCTACTACCGCACCGGTTGCTGCGAGAACCACGGCGACGACCCGGGGATGCACGTGGTCTGTGTGGTGCTGACCGATGACTTCCTCGCCTTCAGCAAGCAGGTCGGCAACGACCTCAGCACACCCATGCCACAGTACGGTTTCGCCGGGTTGAACG
>JAYSLK010000873.1:0-3258 GCA_043725585.1 Actinomycetota bacterium | reverse complement strand
TCGGCCGATGGCTCGCTGTGCATCTTCTCCCTCCAGACCGCCCACGTCGTCATCGATGTGAACGGTTGGTGGAGCTGAGCCCCCGAACCGCAGCGGCGGCTGTCAGTGCTCGAAGCCGTAGGGATCGACGGCGTCGGGATCGATGCCGTAGTCGTTGATCGCCTTGGACACCACGTCGGCATCGACCTGGCCCTGACCCGCAAGGGCGTGCAGCACGGCCACCACCACATGGCCCTCGTCGATCTCAAAGAAGCGGCGCAAGGCCTCACGGGTGTCGGAGCGGCCCATGCCGTCGGTGCCGAGCGGCGTGAAGTTCCGGCCGGGCAGCCAGCGAGCGACCTGCTCGGGCACGATCTTCATGAAGTCGGTGACGGCCACGACCGGGCCAGGTGACCCGGCGAGCAGGTCGGTCACCAGCGGTGTGCGGGGCGACTGGGTGGGGTGGAGCCGGTTCCAACGCTCGACCGCGAGTGCGTTCTCGCGCAACGCCTTGTACGAGGTTGCCGACCACAGTTCGACACCGACGTCGTAGCGCTCGAGCAAGGCCGCCGACGCAGCCTGTGCAGCGACGCAGGCCGATCCGCTGAACAACAGGGTTGCCTGCTTGCCGGCACCGGGCGCCGCCGCATAGCGGTACAGCCCGCGCATGATCTGTTCCGAGAGGTCGGCGTGCTCGGGCATCGTGGGCATCGCGTAGTTCTCGTTGTACAGCGTGAGGTAGTAGAAGACGTCGGGGTCGACCTCGGTCTGGCCGTACATGCGATGCAGCCCGGCCTCGACGATCGCGGCGACTTCGTAGGCGAACGCGGGGTCGTAGGCCTGTACCGGTGGAACCGTCGATGCGAGCACCAAGGAGTGACCGTCCTGGTGCTGCAAGCCCTCGCCCATGAGCGTCGTTCGACCGGCGGTGGCCCCCATCAGGAACCCGCGGGCGCGACAGTCTGCGGCCTGCCAGATGAGGTCGCCCACCCTCTGGAAGCCGAACATCGAATAGAAGGTGTAGAAGGGCACCGTCGGGAACCCGCGGTGCGAGTACGACGTGGCCGACGCGATGAAGCTCGACATCGCCCCGGCTTCGGTGATGCCCTCTTCGAGGATCTGGCCGTTGGCAGCCTCGGTGTAGCTGAGGAGGAGGTCGTGGTCGACCGGCTCGTACTTCTGTCCCTGCGAGGCGTAGATCTTCAGCTCACGGAACAGCGAATCCATGCCGAAGGTGCGGGCCTCGTCGGGGATGATCGGCACGACGTGCCGGCCGAAGTTGTCGTCGCGGGCGAGGTTGCGCAGCAGACGTGTGAAACCCATCGTCGTGCTGACGGCCTGGCCGCCTGAGCCCTTCTGCAGCTCGGAGAACGTGCTCGGGGTAGGCAGCGGCAGCGGCTTGGTCGGATGCATGCGTCGCTTCGGGATGCTGCCACCGAGGGCACGACGACGACCCATCATGTACTGGTACTCGACGCTGTCGTCGCGGGGGCGGAAGTAGGGAGGCAGGTCGCCGTCGAGGGCCGACTCGGGGATCTCATCGTGGAGGTACAGCCGGTCGCGCAGCGCGAGCAGTTGGTCCTTGTTCATCTTCTTGATCTGGTGCGTGGCGTTGCGCCCTTCGATCGTCGGGCCAAGGGTCCAACCCTTCACCGTCTTGGCCAGGATCACCGTCGGCGCACCCGAACCGAGGTTCTCCGTAGCCGCCTTGTACGCCGCGTACAGCTTGCGGTAGTCGTGGCCGCCGCGGGGCAGGTTCACCAGGTCGTCGTCGCTGAGGTGCTGCACCATCGAACGCAACCTCGGGTCGGGCCCGAAGAAGTTGTCGCGGATGTAGGCGCCCTGCTCGATCGTGTATCGCTGGAACTCACCGTCGACGGTGGTGTTCAGCTTGTTGAGCAGGACGCCGTCTTTGTCCTGGGCGAGCAACGGATCCCACTTCGAGCCGTGGATCACCTTGATCACGTTCCAGCCGGCGCCGCGGAACACCGCTTCCAGCTCCTGGATGATCTTGCCGTTGCCGCGCACCGGGCCGTCGAGGCGCTGCAGGTTGCAGTTCACGACGAAGATCAGGTTGTCGAGCTTCTCCCGGCTGGCGAGCGACAAGGCGCCGAGGGTCTCGGGTTCGTCGCACTCGCCGTCGCCGAGGAACGCCCACACACGACTCTGACTGGTGTCGTCGAGCTCGCGGTTGAGCAGGTAACGGTTGAAGCGTGCGTGGTACAGCGCCGTGAGCGGGCCGAGGCCCATCGACACCGTGGGGAACTCCCAGAACTCGGGCATCAGCCGTGGGTGCGGGTAGCTCGACAGGCCGCGTCCGCCACGGCCGATCTCGCGACGGAAGTGGTCGAGGTCGTCTTCGGTGAGACGCCCCTCCATGAACGCGCGGGCGTACGCACCAGGAGCGGCGTGGCCCTGCATGTACACGTGGTCGCCGGCGTTGCCGTCGTCCTTGCCGCGGAAGAAGTGGTTGAAGCCGATCTCGTAGAGGCTCGCCGAGGAGGCGAAGGTGCTCAGGTGACCGCCGATGCCGTCTGCAGCCTTGTTGGCCCGTACCACCATCGCTGCCGCGTTCCAGCGGACGAAGGCACGGATGCGACGCTCGATGTACTCATCGCCCGGGAACCACGGCTCGGACTCGCGAGGGATTGTGTTGATGTACGGCGTCGACACGGTGGCGGGAAAGCTGACCTGGCTCTCGCGGGCCCGTTCGAGCAACTTGGAGAGGAGGAACCTGGCCCGGGGCTTTCCGTGCGAGTCGATGACCGCATCGAGGCTGTCGAGCCATTCGGAGGTCTCTCCCGGGTCGGAGTCGGGAAGCTGATTGACGTAGCCGTCGAAGATCATGGTTCACAGTCTCGCACGCCTACCCATGGGTAACCGTGGAGATGCCTCGTCGTCCCTACAGTGTTCGAGATGCCCGACATCGGCGATCCTCATGACTGACCTCGTCATCTACACCGACGGCGCGTGCCAGGGGAACCCTGGTCCCGGAGGCTGGGCCTGGGCGATCTCGCCCGATGGGGCGGTCCACGGTTCGGGCGGCGAAGCACACACCACCAATCAGCGGATGGAGGTGCAGGCGGTGCTCGAGGCACTCCGCGCCCACGCCGACCATCCTGCGGGGACGGTCACGATCGTCAGCGACTCCACGTACGTCGTGAACTGCTTTCGCGACAAGTGGTGGGTGCGTTGGCAGCAGAACGGTTGGAAGAACTCGAAGAAGGAGCCGGTGGCCAACACCGACCTGTGGAAGCCGCTGATCGAGATCGTGCAGCG
>JAYSLK010000872.1:0-2883 GCA_043725585.1 Actinomycetota bacterium | reverse complement strand
GGATCAGCGCGGGGCGAGCGCCTTGCGGCCGCGGAAGGCGGCAGATTCGCCCAACTGCTGTTCGATCCGGAGCAGCTGGTTGTACTTGGCCACGCGGTCGCTCCGGGCGGGCGCGCCAGTCTTGATCTGCCCACAGTTGGTCGCGACCGCGAGGTCGGCGATGGTGGAGTCCTCGGTCTCGCCGCTGCGATGGCTCATCACGCTCGTGTAGCTGTTCGAGGTTGCCAGCTCGACCGTGTCGAGCGTCTCGGTCAGGCTGCCGATCTGGTTCACCTTCACGAGCACGCTGTTGGCCACCTTGCGGTCGATGCCCATGCGGAGCCGAGACACGTTGGTGACGAACAGGTCGTCGCCGACGAGTTGGATCCGATTGCGCAATGCGCTCGACATCGTTGCCCACCCCTCCCAGTCGTCTTCGGCCATGCCGTCTTCGATGCTGACGATCGGGTAGGTGTCGACCAATCGCGTCCAGTACTCCACCATCTCGTCGGGGCCGAGCACCTTGCCCTCGCCCGCAAGGTGGTATCGACCATCTCGATAGAGCTCGCTCATCGCCGGATCCATCGCGATCGCAATGTCGTCGCCGGGGGTGTACCCCGCCTTGCCGATCGCTTCGACGAGCAGTCTGATCGCATCCTCGTTCGATGCGAGGTCGGGGGCGAACCCGCCTTCGTCGCCGACGCTGGTCGACAGCTTCCGGTCGTGGAGCACCTTCTTGAGCGTGTGGTACGTCTCGGTGCCCCACCGCAGCGCTTCGCTGAAGCTGGGCGCCCCGACCGGCATGATCATGAACTCCTGCATGTCGATGCTGTTGTCGGCGTGCACGCCGCCGTTGAGGACGTTCATCATCGGCACGGGCAGGACGTGAGCGTTCGGCCCGCCGACGTAACGGAACAGCGGCAGCTCCAACTCCGCTGCCGCTGCCTTGGCGACCGCGAGGCTGGTGCCGAGGATCGCGTTGGCCCCGAGACGGGCCTTGTTGTCGGTGCCATCGAGAGCATTCAGCTCGGCGTCGACCAGGCGCTGCTCGAGACCGTCGATGCCATGGAGCACATCGGCGATCTCGGTGTTGACGAAACCGACCGCGGTCTGCACCCCTTTGCCCAGGTAGCGCTCGCCCCCGTCGCGCAGCTCGACAGCCTCGTGCTCGCCTGTGGATGCGCCCGAGGGCACCGCAGCACGGCCGATCGCGCCGCTGTCGAGTTCGACTTCGACCTCGACGGTTGGGTTGCCGCGCGAGTCGAGGATCTCGCGGCCGACGATGTTGACGATTTCGCTCATGAAAACACACGGTAGCCAGAACAGGCTCTCATCAAGATCTGCATCGGAGATGCCGATCAACGTTCGTGGAGAACGACGCCCCGTCCTGTGTGCCAGATGGTGGGCAGCCGATCGTCGCTGGACCGGTGCTGCCGCCTCGGCCGAGCTCGAGTACCGAGGTCGGCCTCGAGGTGTGGGAGCGGTGGGCTGCTGAGCTGGAGCCGCCGTCGTCCACGGTGGGCAGGTCGACGGGCAGGCATCGCCATCGGTGGTTGCTGCCGGTGCGGGGCGCGGCGGTGATCGCCACCCTCGGCTGGGTTGGTGGGGTGCTCGCGCAGATCCTCCTGCTCGCCGCCCTCGTGCCGTCGTTCGATCTCGGTGAGACCCGGAACTTCATCATCCCCCTCGACGAGGATGCCTGGTTCGGCGCGACAACCATCGTCGCGTTGGCGGCCGCATACCTGGGCTGGTTCGCCTGGACGGTGGGAGCAGCGTTCAACGTGCGTCGGGTGTCGCCGCTGTCGACCTCGCCACTCCTGCCGGTCGCCGTCTACCTCCTCGGTCCGATCGGTGTTGCCGCCGGGCTCCACATGCAGGGGTCGAACCGGATGCCCGTGTTGTTCGCCGGGTGCGCCTGGCTGGGCATCGGGCACGTGATGGTGGTTGGATCCTTCCGCAGCGCTGCCCGCCGCATCGGGGCACTGTCCGACGAGTTCGCAAAGCTGCTGTGGCTGCCGATGGCCGGGATCACCTACCGGCTGTTCGTGAACGTGGTGCTCGAGGTGTTGCCCACGTCGTGGCAGACGACGGCCGTGCTGTTCGGCCTCGGTGCGGTCGGAGGGGCGTTCGTCTGCGGCATGGTGCTCAGCACGTGGCGGGCGACGACCTCGTTCGAGTTCGCGTGCCATCGGTTGAACACGCGCAACCTTGGTGCTGAGTTGCCGTCGGTCGGGGTGATCAGCTCCGCGTTCCGCCGTCTCTCCGGCTCCTGACGCTTCTGGTGCGCCCCGTTCAGCCCGACGCCTTCACGGTGTCCCACAGCGAGTCGAGCACGGTCAGCCCGGCGGCGTGCAGGTCGATGTCGCGTTCGCGGGCAAGGCGCTCCACTTCCTCGAAGCGGGCGCGGAACTTGCGAGTCGCCGAGCGAAGCGCCGCCTCGGGCTCGACGCCCAGGTGTCGGGCGACGTTGACGACGGCGAACAGCAGGTCGCCGACCTCGTCGGCGACGTGCTGTTCGTCACCTGATGCGTGAGCTTCCAGTACCTCGGCCGTCTCCTCGGCGATCTTCGGTACTGCGCCGTGCACGTCGGGCCAATCGAAGCCGACCTTCGCGGCCTTGCGCTGCACGGCGAACGCGTATCCGAGCGACGGCTGTGAATTCGGGATGCCGTCGAAGATGCTGGTGCGTTGCTTCTCGACTCGTTTGATGGCGTCCCAGTTGGACACCACCTCGTCGGCTCCGCTCACCTCAACGGCGTCGGCGCCGTCGGGGGGGAAGACATGGGGATGCCGACGCACCAGCTTGTCGTGCACGCGTTGGGCGACATCAGCGATCGTGAACCGGCCTTCCTGCTCGGCGATCGTGGCATGGAACTCGATCTGGTAGAGCAGATCGCCCAGTTC
>JAYSLK010000871.1:0-1709 GCA_043725585.1 Actinomycetota bacterium | reverse complement strand
CCGCGCACCGGTGTGACATCGAAGTAGTCGCGACCCCATCCGACCGTGAGGTGGCGCTGCGGTGGAACCTGGTCGTTGGTCGGGTCGGCATCGAGCCACCCGAGCTCGGGCACCCACACGCTCACCCAGGCGTGCGATGCATCGCTGCCGGTGAGCTTGACCTCCCCCGGCGGTGGCTCGGTCTCGATGTAGCCGCTCACGTAGCGGGCGGCGAGACCACGGGCCCGCAGACACGCGATCATCACGTGGGCGAAGTCCTGGCAGACGCCGCGCCTGGCGGCGCACACCGCGGCGATCGGCGTGGACACGTCGCTGAACTCGGTGTCGAACACGAACTCGCGATGAATCCGCTCGGTCAACGACCGGATCAGATCGACGATGCCCTCGCCAGGCCGGAAGAGATCGGCGGAGAGCTCGTCGAGCGCGGCGATCGACGGCGTCGCCGCGGTCGGCGCCGTGAACGGGGCGATGTCTGTCGCCCGATCGCCCCGTGCCTGTTCAAGCTGGCCGACGACGTCGTCCCACGCCGTGGATGTCTCGAGGGTGATCTCTGCCGGCGCGGCATCGACGTCGACGACACATCGTCCGGTGACGCCGAGGTGATCGTGAAGACGGTGCACACCGATTCGAACGACCCGGTTGCCGAAGAGGTCGGTGTGCTCCTCGAGCTCGTCTGCATCGGGAGTGACGTGCACCTCGGCCGACAGCACCCGCTGCGTCGGTGTGTCGCGCGGCAGCAGATGAGCAACGGTGTACCCATCACTCATCTGCCGGCCGTACAGGTACTCGGTGCGATGCACCACGGTAAAGCGGGTGGTCACCATGCACCCATCACCATGGGGTTCACCGGATCGGCGAACCACCTTCTGACGACCGCGTTGCCGAGCTCGAGCAGCGGACCTCGCGTCGCCAGCACCATCGAGTCGACCGAGAGCCGCCGTCCACTCGACACCGTGTCGTCGATCGAACCGAGCGCGCCGAGCGACGCCTGCTGCACGAGGTCGGCGCCCTCCTGCCACGCCAGCGAAGCCATGTGTTCACGAAGTCGATCGAGCGAGAAAGCCAGGCTGCGAGGGTTGGCATCATCGTGCACCAACAGATCGAGCACAGCGCCCAACTCGACGTCGCTGCGATACCGACGCCGATACGCGACCAGGCTCTCGTTCACCGACAGCAACGATTCGGTGAGCGGTTGGAATGCCAGCGGTTCGACGGCCAGACCCAACGCTGCTTGCACCGACCCGAGCAGCGAGATCGCCCGTTCGAGCCTGCGCGCGAGGTCGAGAAAGCGCCAGGCCGGCCCGCGGACGGTGCTCTCCATCGACAGGCCGGCAAGCGCGGCGAGATCGACGAGCACGGTGTCGAGGTCGTCCGGCGCCGCTTCCGCCGTGAGCAGGTCGGCTCGGATTCGAGTCAACCGGCCGAGCACTCGGCCGGTGGTGGTCGACAGGAACTCACGGACCGTCGTCGCTTCCTGAGCGAGCGCGGCGATCTGATTTGCCACGGCATGCTGTCCGCCGCGCAGTTCGTGGTTCAGCCGGTCTGCGAACGGTGCGGGCGACACCCCGATGTCGGTCGTCGCCGCCTCGTCCAGCACGATCGGCAGCGCTTGTGCCGAACGCAGGAGCGCTACCGCCCCCGCAGCCCAACCCCCGCCTCCAACGGTCAGCAGCGACGGGTCCTGTTGCACCTGTGCCCCGACGACTCGG
>JAYSLK010000870.1:0-3552 GCA_043725585.1 Actinomycetota bacterium | reverse complement strand
TCGGCCGTGCGGTCGCCCGGTCTGCACCGTGTGAGCGTGGATCTCGAGGGTGAGCGCTCGTATCTCCTTGACGATGCGATCCGCTTCGACGTTGGTCTGGTAGTCATGCATCGCCAGGTCGCTGCTGATCTGATCTTCACGCTTGGCGGCGATGAGCAGAATCGCGCCTTGCATGGCCGCGAGGCACGACAGGATCAGGTTCAACAAGATGAACGGGTACTTGTCGAAGCCGACGTCGCGGTTGCCCAGCATCCATCCCGCGAGGAAGATCAGCGCGGCGAAGACGAAACCCCACGAGCCCATCCCGTTGCGCAGCCGGTCGGCCGCTCGCTCACCGCGGGTGAGCGTGTCGCCCGACCTGACTGCGGGATGACGGTGCCAACTCGATGGCCGAATCGAGGATGTGTGCTGCTTCATCCGGCGAGTCTCGCGGCCTGCGACCGGCAATGCCCGTCATCGCCTTCGACATCGTCGCCGCCCTATCAGTGTCTCCATCTCGGCTCGATCGACCCGCCGCGAGCAGCGACGGACCTCGGCGACTCAGCCGCCGGCGACTGCGGGGATGATGCTCACCGTCTCGCCTGCGGGAACCTTGGTGGCGAGGCCATCGAGGTAGCGAACATCATCATCGGCGACGAACACGTTGACGAACTTCCGGAGCGCACCGGTGTCATCGAACAAGCGCTCGTTGAATCCCGGGTGGGCCGCTTCGAGGGCAGCGAGCACCTCGATGAGGGTGGCCCCCTCCACCGACACGGTGGAGCTGCCGCCGGAGATGGGGCGCATGGTGGTGGGGATACGAACGGTCACGGACATGATCGAAATGCTACCGAACCGGTCGAGATTTCAACTGCCCCTGATCGCGCTCGTCGGCGGCACGCGATCGGCCCACGGCAGCGCCTGTTCGAGCTGAGCCGCAACTTGCACCAGCAGGTCCTCGCGCCCATACGCGGCCACCAGTTGCACTCCGACGGGCAGTCCGTCGGCCGTCCAGTGCAGGGGCAGGCTGATCGCCGGCTGGCCCGTGACGTTGAACTGCGCGGTGTACTGCAGCAACTCGAAGATCCGCCCTCCCTGGCCCGGCTCGGACAGGTACCCGATGCGTGGCGGAGGCACGGCAATGGTGGGAGTGACCAGGAGGTCATATCCGACCGAGCCGTCATCGGGGTGCCACCACGAGAGCACGTTGCGGCACCAGCGGTGCACCTCCACCATCGCGGCCACGTACTGCGGCCCGGTCACGCCACGGCCCAGCCTGGCCAAGGAGAGGTTGTCGGCCTCGACGTCGTCGGGTCCGACTTCCCGCCCCAGCGTCTGCTCGAGTGCGGCGAGGTCGTTCGCAGTCCACGTGGCGACGATCGTGCGGAAGTGACCCGCAAAGCTCGGATCGCCGATGGCCGCAGGAAACGCATCGTCGACGTGGTGCCCGAGAGAAGTGAGCAGCGCACCGGTCGCCTGTGCCGCTGCGGTGCAGTCGTGGTGGCCGGCAGCGCCGAGCGGCGGGCGATCGAGCACGCCGATGCGCAACCGACCCGGGTCGTGGCGCAACTCGTCGAACAACGGCCGTGCGAACGGAGGTGCCGTGTACGGATCTCCGGGCTCGTATCCCGAGAGCAGATCGAGCATCGCCGCTGTGTCGCGCACCGAGCGGGTGACGACACCATCGATCGTGGAACCCATCCAGCTCTCCCCGGCATCGGGGGCCAACGACACCCGGCCGCGAGACGGCTTCAGACCGACGAGACCACACTCGGACGCGGGGATACGAATCGATCCACCACCGTCGTTGGCGTGGCCGACGGCCACGATGCCCGCAGCGACCGCTGCGGCCGAGCCGCCGGACGAACCCCCGGTCGAGTGATCGAGGTTCCACGGGTTGCGGCTGGCACCGTACGCAAGTGGCTCCGTCGTGATGGTCGAGCCCCATTCGGGTGTGTTCGTCCGCCCGATCGCGACCAGTCCGCTCGTGCGCAACCGTCGATAGATGGCCGAATCGCGCTCGGCCCGATGATCGATCGCCTTCAAGGCACGGACGCCCTGATGATGCGGCTCGCCGCCGATGGCACAACCGAGATCCTTCACGACGATCGGCACGCCAGCGAAGGGACCCGTCGCCGTCGCACTCTCGGCACGCGCCGCCTGGTAGCGACGATGGATGATCGCGTTGATGGATGGGTTGATCCGCTCGGCCGCGGCGATCGCGGAGTCGACCAGCTCGAGAGCGGAGATGTCGCCCTTCCGCACCAGATCGGCCTGAGCGCATGCGTCGAGTCGAGCGAGTTCGGCGGCGAGGGCTGCGGTCATGGGCGACACGGTACGGCCTCCGACCTCGCCCGTAGGATCTGAGCATGCGCGTGGTGGCTGCTGTCGACAAGTACAAGGGTTCCGTCACCGCGACGCAGGTGGCATCCGCCATCGGACACGCCTGTTGGGAGCTGGGCCACGACTGTGTGGAGGTGCCGGTGGCCGATGGCGGCGACGGCACGCTCGAGGCCCTCGGTGGTCCCAACCGCACCTCGACGGTCACCGGGCCGCTGGGCGACCTGGTGCAGGCGGAGTGGCGCATGCACCGGTCGACCGCGATCATCGAGATGGCGCGGGCATCGGGCTTGGCGCTCGTCGGAGGCCGTGACCGCAACGACGCGTTGGCGGCGTCGACGGTGGGCACCGGCGAGTTGATCGATCAGGCGCTCGACGCCGGAGCGAAGAAGATCATCGTGTGTCTCGGTGGCTCGGCCACCACCGATGGCGGGCTGGGCGCGTTGCGAGCCATCCATGCACCGCAACGGCTGCGTGGCGTGAAGTTGTTGGTCGCGTGCGACGTGACAACCCGGTTCGTCGATGCCGCACCGGTGTTCGGGCCCCAGAAGGGCGCATCCCCCGCACAGGTTCGCATGCTGAGCGGCCGGCTCGATCGACTGGTTCAGGTGTATCGCGAGGAGTTCGGAGTCGACGTGACCGACATCGACGGCGCCGGCGCCGCCGGGGGACTGGCGGGAGCGCTCGCCGCGCTGGGCGGCCGGCTCATCCCCGGATTCGATCTCGTCGCCGACGAGATCGACCTGCACGACACGCTGACCGACGCCGATCTGGTCATCACCGGCGAGGGCCACATGGACGCACAGAGCTTCGAGGGCAAGGTGGTCGGTGGGGTGCAAGCGATGTGCGATTCGCTCGACGTGCCGGTCGGTGCCGTGGTGGGCGACGCCGATGACGACGTGGCCGATCGCCTTCCGTTCGTATCGCTCGTCGCGCGCTTCGGACTGGAGCGAGCGATGGCCGAGCCGCTCTGGTGCATCGAGCACGCGGCGGTCGATCTCATCCGCCAGATGACCGTGGCGTCACCAGGACGTCGAGAGATCACCGAACGCTGAGCCCGGCGATCTGACTGGGCGATCTGACTGGGCGACGTCAGCCTGACGTCGTGGTCTCGCCGCCCACGGCGGGTACGACGGTCGTAGCACCACCGACGACGGTGGTGGGGGGTGCGCCCATCTGGTCGAGGGTCTTGTTCGCCTTGTCCGAACCGAGCATCACGATCACCGATGCACC
>JAYSLK010000869.1:0-4203 GCA_043725585.1 Actinomycetota bacterium | reverse complement strand
TCACGCAGATGCAGCAACTTGACCCCGGTGAGGTTCGCTGCGGCGATGAGTATCCCGTCACGGGTCACCAACCCCGGTACGGCCACACCGACCGACGCGACAGCGCCGAGGTAGTCGCAGATGTGTGCCAGGGTCTCGATCAGTTCGGCTGGGGAACCCGGTGTGGGAAGCCGGTGCTCAGCGACGACGGCGCCACCGTCGTCGAGCGCCACACCGAGGCACTTCGTCCCGCCGACATCGATCCCGACCGCGGCGGGAATCACGCCTCGGCGCGAGCCTTGAGCTCACGCACGGTGTTGAGGATGCGGACCTCGGCCCGGCGCTTCACGAAGCCGGGGAGCGGCACGACCAACTCGATCACGAGTTCGTAGCGAACCTCGGTGCCGCCGTCGGTCGTCGCCGTGAAGACGTACGCACCGTCGACGGTGCTCATGATGTCGCCGCGGACGAGGCTCCACGCCAGCACCTCCGGCGCACGCGAGTAGTCGTACGACAGGGTGTAGTGCGTGCTGCGACCGAGTGCCGATGCGCGGAACTCGACCTCGGTCGGTCGACCCTCACCATCCCGACCCCGGACGATCACATCCTTCACGTCCTTGGCCCACTCGGTGTACCGCTCGAAGTCGGCGGCGATCGCCCAGACGCGCTCGGGCGACGCGGCGATCGTGGTGGTCTGAGAGGCCTGCTCTGCCATAGGTGCCTTGTTCTAGCCGATCTTGCGGTTGCTCGGTTGTACCGACTTGTCGAGTCGGGGCCCATACGCCCCATGACGCACGGCCCAGAGCGAGTTCATCGCCAAGCCGAACATCGGCACGAGGATACCGAAGGCGAGCGCGTTCACCTGGGAACCCCGCAGTCCGACAGCACCGATGATCGCTCCCGTCAGCGCGACGACCACCTGTGCGGCCAACGACGCGCTCATCGACCGCTTCACCTTCGGTGGAGCCGTGCGGCCGGTGAGGAGGTACAGATTGGCGACGCCGATCTCGTCGACGCGCGAGCGTTCGAGTGCCGAGACGTAGGCCCACAGGCACCCGACCGCGCCGATCGCGAACAGCACCATCGACACCGCGCCGACGAGCACCTGGGCAGGTCGCTCGTCGCGCAGTGGGAGTCCGATGGCGATCACGGTCGTGAAGACGGCCGTGCCCACCAGGTCGGCACGAACCAGGCCTGTTCCGGCCTGGCGCCCCGGACCGGTCGCCCCGGACCCAGCGGAGGAAACCCCCGCGGAGGAAACCCCTGCGGAGGAAACACCAGGGGAGGACGCAGTCGGAGAATCGGACGGCGAGTGATCGCTGGCGCTCATGATCCACTCATGATGGCAGCGCTCCCAACGACCGGCCCAACCGCTCGGCCAGAACGTCGTACGAGAACTCCTCGACCGCGCGATGCCTGGCGGCGATGCCCATGCGGTGACGACGAGCGGGGTCGTCGAGCAGAGCCGTGTAGGCGGAGACGACCTCGTCGACGTCTTCGGGGTTGCGCACCACGATGCCGGTCTCGCCGTCGGCCACGGCCTCTGCTGCCCCACCGCTGTCGCCTGCCACCTGCGGCACCCCACAGGCTGCGGCTTCCACGAACACGATGCCGAAACCCTCCTGCTCCAACCCGCCCCATCGATTGCGGCACAGCATCGAGTAGATGTCGGCACAGCCGTACAAGCGAGGCAGATCGTCGTTCGACACCCGTCCGAGAAAGGTGACGGGTGCGCCGAGCTCGGCTGCGAGCCGCCGGAGGCGGTCCTCGTCGCGACCGCCACCCGAGATGGCGAGGACGAGATCGGGGCGCTGGGAGCGCATGCGCGCCACAGCGCGGATCGCGGTGTCGAAGCCCTTGCGGGGCACCAGCCGACTGATCGCCACGATCAGCTCGGCGTCGGCCCGAAGACCGAAGTGGCCCCGCGCGGCGAGGCGTTCGGCGTCGGTGAGCGGCCGGAACCGCTCGACGTCGACACCCGGAGGAACGATCGTGATCGGCAGCTTCCGTCCTGCGGCATGTTCGGCTTCGACTGCCGGATAGCCGCCGGCGGCGACGATGTGACGCGAGCGGCGCAGCACGTGTCCCAACGCCTGCTTCGAGATCGGCAGACGACCGGGAACGGTCACCTCGGCACCGTGCAACACCACGTCGTACGGCAACCGAAGCGACGGGCCGACGATGCCCAAGGGCACCGCAGGGTCGAGCACCACGAGATCGGCGCCGACGTCCTTGGCCATCGCATCGATGCGCCGAATCATCCACGGGTGAGGCAACAACACCGGTTCGCGGGTGCGTTCGATGCGGAACGGCTGGGCGGCGTCGAACTCCTTCGTCCCCGCGTACGGTGAGGTGAGCACGGCGAAGGAGTCGGCCGGGAGGCGTCGCCACCACTCCCACAGCAGCGACTGGATGCCACCGATCTTCGGCGGGAAATCGTTGGTGACCAGGAGGTGCTTCATCAGGTGGTCACAGCGGTGCGCTCAGTTCGACCTGCACGTCGACGTCGACATCGGAGAGGGGAAGCAGATCCGGGCGGCCGAGCATGCGCGCCGCCCACACGGCGTGGCCACGAAGGACGGGATCATCGTGGGCAAGGTACCGGCTCAGGACTGCCGACACACGAGCGTCGCGATCGCGACCGCTGTTGCCGACCACGATGAGAGCGTTTCGTCGGTGCCACCGCGGATCGCGATCGGTGAGGTACCAGCGACGCCACCGGCTGAGCACGTCGTGGTCGAGCGCCTCGAGCAGCTCGAGCGCGTCGATCCACGGCTCGACCGGCATGCCTGCGGGAGCCTCGCCCGCAGCGCGCGTGGCGCCGAGTCGCACCGTTGGGGGGCAGACCTCCTGACAGTCGTCGCAGCCGTAGATCCGATCGCCGAGCGCGGCGCGAAACTGGCGCGGGAACACACCCGGTTTCTGCAACAACCACGCGAGGCACTTGCCTGCATCGATCACGCCGCTGTCGATGATCGCGCCTGTCGGACACCCGTCGATGCATCGTCGGCACGTGCCGCACCCGTCGGCTGCGGGCTCGGCCTGCACCGGGAGCGGCGCATCGGTCACCACGCTGCCGAGCACGAAGAAGCTGCCGGCGCCCTCGAGCAGCAGGTTGGCGTTCTTCCCGAACCACCCGAGCCCGGCCCGGTACGCGATCTCGCGGTCGACCATCGAGTTGTCGTCGGCGAACGCGACCGCCTTCCACCCGTCGGATCGCAGTCGATTCGCAACGGCCCATAGACCCTCGCGGAGAGGAACGTAGTGATCGGTCCAGGCATAGCGCGCGACCCTCGCGGGCACGGCCTCCGGTCCGATCGGCTCGCCAGCGGCTGCATCGAGCAGATACGGCCGGGCCCCGACGAACACGGCGCGGGCGCCGGTGACGGCTCGACCAGGGTCGGTGGACCGGTCGGGGTTCTTGTACGTGAACTTCATCCCGTCGTGCAGGCCGGCATCGCGGCGGCGAACGATCTCGGTCCGTGCCCGATGCATGACGTCGGCAGGTGCGACCCCGGTGCGGCTGATGCCGTGCGTCGCCGCGATCGCCCGCAACTCGTCGACGTACGCGCCGTCGATGATCGGCGGCGCCCGCCGTGGTTCAGATCGCCTCACGATGTTTGAGCGTAGGCACCAAACCAGCCGCTGCGAGCAGCCTCACCGCACGTTGCTCGGCCAGATCGAACACGACCGCCTGCGCCGGCGCATGAGCTTCGTCGCACATGAAGGTCACGATGCAGTCGCGACAGTGATCGCTGTGGCGCATGACGCACGTGTCGCAGGCGATCTCGATGACGTTGCTCTGGGCGGCGGGAACGGGCAGCTCGATGGACATGCTCCGAGCCTGCACCAAGGGTGTGACAGCCACACCCCACCCGAGTCCCACACCCCCACCCGAGTCCCACACCCCCACCCGAGTCCCACGAGGTCGAACCGAGTGCCAGCGAACACCCCGGGGTGGCGGCTGGTACTCGCATCGGTCAGCGTGTGGCGAGTTCGATCCACCGATCGCTCGACACCGGGTTCGCACCCATCGCCCGCACGTCGACGATCACCGCCTGGTCGTTGGTGACCACCACGACCGGAACATCGTCGGGCAACGACGCGACCTCGCGACGGATCACATCGTCGGCGATCACGCCCTCGGGCGAGAACGTCACGCGCACCAGCCGCCGTTTGGTCGAAGCGATGCCAACGCCGTTCGCTCCATCGAACACCACAACG
>JAYSLK010000868.1:0-2334 GCA_043725585.1 Actinomycetota bacterium | reverse complement strand
CCGACCACCTCGCCCGTGTCGAGATCGAGGATGGGTTGGTGGAACATCCGCAGCTCATGGCGGTCGAGCGCCCGGTACAAGGCGGTCTCCACCGACAGGCGATGAGCGATCCGCTCGTGCATCGACTCGTCGAAGAACGCCATGCAGTTCCGACCGGAGTCCTTGGCTCGGTACATCGCGGTGTCGGCGTGGCGCAGCACGTCCTCTGGCTTGGCCGCCATCGAATCGATCGACGACACACCGATGCTCGCCGTCACGAAGACGTCACCTTGCGCGAGCGCGATCGGTTCGCGGAACACGCTCAACAGGCGCTCGGCAAGCACCGATGCCGATGCGAGTGACTTGGTGGTCGGGTCGAGCACGACGTACTCGTCACCCGAGAGCCGAGCGACCATCGCCTCGGCGGGGGCGGCGTTCACCAGACGCTCGGCCACGATGCGCAACACCTCGTCGCCTGCTGCGTGGCCCAGCGAGTCGTTGATGTTCTTGAACCGGTCGAGGTCGACGAAGTACAGCGTTGGCTCGCGATCGGCCCGCCACAGTTCGTGCACGTACGACGAGATCTGCTCGAGGAGCAGGACCCGGTTCGGCAGACCGGTGAGCGGATCTGTGTGCGCGGCGCGAAGGAGGGCGTTCTGCGCCTCGCTGTCGGCCCGCACCGAGAAGACCACGCGCAGCGTCACCGTGGCGGCGAGGACGAGGGCAAGCATCGTGCGAACGATCCTGTCGGTGGTGTCCATCGGACCGGAGACAGCGAGCACGATGACCGGGAACAGCAGCGACGACGTGGTGATGATCAGCCGGCTGAGCAGTCGCGGTGACGTTCGGCGGCCCGCACCCTGTTCGATCGATCCGATGCTTCGGTGCATGAATGCCGCAGCCAGCGCGAAGAAGGCCATCGTGGCCAGTGCAGTCGACACCTCGGTCAGCCCTTCGCCGGCGAAGCCCTTGTCGATCCGGCCGTTGACGAGATGGCCGACATCGATGTGGCCGCTGACGACGAGTGCATCGATCAGATCGCCCACGAGCATCAGCACCACGCTGCCACTGATGAGCCAGGAGGAGACGTTGGACCTGCTCTCGGTGAGCAGATGCATCGCGAACAGGAAGAGGATCACCGACCCGATCGGCTGATCGAGTCCTGCGACGAGTGTGGTGATCGCCGGTTCGCTGCTGACGTGCAGGGCGGGCTGCAAGAGCGCGACCCACGAGATGAGCAAGCTGCCGAGGCCGACGATGAGGGCGTCTCCGACGACTCCAGCGTCGCTCAAGGAGCGATGACGCCGGACCAGCAGCCATGCGCCAAAGGCGATGGCCGTCGCGGCGAGCAGGCGGAGCAGCGCCGCCGCGAACAGAGGAGCACCTGTGGCCTCGAATCCCGCTTCGATCGCCGGGCCCGCAGCGAGACACAGCCCGATCGCCGCCACGGCGATGGCGACTCGTCTGGGGATGTCGTACACCCGGTACGAGTGCCACATCGCGAGCGGGACCAGCGCGGCTGCCACGACGAAGACGCCGTCGATGGCTGAGGCGCCGAGCGCCGCCGCCGTGATCGAGGCGAGGCAACCCAGCAACAAGAAGCCCCAGATCGCTCGAGATGGGATGGCTCTCACGGCTTGGTTCGCCTGCCTCTCGTGCGCCGATGCTCGGCTGACTGGGCTGGCGTCGCCGGGCCAGCGCGTGCATGCCCGCCTGCCCGCCAGCAGGTACGGCTCCATCGTAAGGATGTCGACCGAGAAACGCAAGGGGTGTTGTCTCGCGCGCGCTGCGCGCGACCAGGAACGATCGTTCGGTGCAGACCGCGACACGGCGAGTGTTCGCGGTGATGGCGCCACCATCGGTGACACTCGGTGAACTTGGGAACGGTGTGGCACGCCGCTTCGACTCGCTACCCTGTGGCCGACATGGGTAACTCTGCTGCCACCGTCGCAGCCTTTCCTGCATGACGACCGCTCCGATCGCCTACACCGTGGTGGTTCCGGGTCCTCACGTCATGCCCGCCCTGTGCGGGCCGCGCGATGTGTTCCTCCGCCAGATCGAGCGTGCCTTTCCCGAGGCGTCGATCGTGGCCCGCGGGAACGAGGTGCACCTCGAGGGCGGCGATGCCGAACGCGCTGGCCGTCTCGTGGAAGAACTCGTGATGCTGCTCCAACGTGGGCAGCACCTCGACGAAACCGTCCTGGGTCGCGCCATCGACATGATCCTGCACGACGAGCGGCCGAGCGCCGTGCTCAGCGACGACATCATGCGTGGAGCCAAGGGACGACCGGTCAGACCGAAGACGGCCGGCCAGAAGAAGTACATCGACGCGATCCGTACCAATGTGATCACCTT
>JAYSLK010000867.1:0-3120 GCA_043725585.1 Actinomycetota bacterium | reverse complement strand
GTCGGTGCTGACCGCCGCCGTCGGCCCCGTGAACCAACCGGCGACGTCGACCACCAGATGACCGCCACCCTGGGAGTACACCTGGAACGACCGGCTCCCGGGAGAGAGCGTCACGATCGCCTGTGCGCTGCGCGTCTGGCCGGGGCTGTCGACGTTGATCGAGCTGGCCAACGGTCGCGGTCGACCACTCGGGAACGCAGTCCAGAAGCCCACCTCTGCCTCGGTGGCCACCAGGCTCACGACTGCGGCACTCGCGCCGAGGGGCACACCGATTCCGCCGAGATCGATCGTTCGGGTTTCCCCGGCACCGAGTGCGACGGCCTCCAGTCTGGTGTCGAGGGCACGGATCGCGCCGCTGCGGAAGGTCTCGAGGCGCCCGGCAGCGATCGCTGCCGGGCGAGGCGTGTACGCACCGACGACGTCGACCACGAGATGCATGGCCGAGCTTGTGGCGATGTCGATCGCACCGCCGGAACCCAAGCGCACCGTCGCGAGGTTGGAGATCACGCGACCGGCCTGGTCGACGTTGAGCGACGATGCCTGAGGCAGCGGATCGCCCGCCGGGAACGCCGTCACCCATCCCGCTGCCTGGGTATCGACGGCGGTGATGTTCACCACCGCTGCGCTCGCGGTGGCAGGAACGCCGCCACGGCCGGCGATCTGCACGCGCGCCATGCGATCGGACACCTGCGTGTACCCCTCGACGCCACTGTCTGGTCGAGTGTCTGCCAGGCGGGTGGGCGCGATCGCGACGAACGCGGCCGGCCCGGCGTTGGACCCCGGGGCCGATCCCGCCGACGCCAGTCCTGGCACCGGCGCCAGCGAGGCGAACACCCACACACCCATGGCGATGAACGCGGCGCAACTTCTGCGGGGGGCCCACGGGCCAGGGCGAGACGCGTGGGAAGGAACCGTGTCGGCGAGCACGTTCGAGTATCGGCAGGCCAGCATCAAGACTTGACCCGGACTCCCACCCGGCGTGAGCGTCGCGTCGAACCAGTTCAGAAGTAGATGATCTTCTCGGCCTTCTGTTCGGCTTCGTCGAGATCGTCGGTGTAGGCGCCGGTGGAGAGGTACTTCCAACCCCCGTCACACACGATGAACACGATCGTGCCCTCGTCGATCTCGCTGGCCACCTTGGCCGCGCCGGCCAGTGCGGCCCCGCTCGAGATGCCGGCGAAGATGCCGCATTCGCGGACGAGCCGGCGAGTCCACTCGAGCGACTCGCGAGGGCGCACGACCCGCTTGCGGTCGAGCACCTCCATGCCCTGCCACATCTCGAACACCGGCGGGATGTAGCCGTCCTCCAGATTGCGCAGACCTTCGACGCGCTCGCCGAGCGGGGGCTCGACGGCGACGATCTTCACGTCCGGCTTGTGTTGTTTCAGGTAGGTGCCCACACCCATGAGGGTGCCGCTCGTGCCGAGTCCGGCGACGAAGTGCGTGATCTCGGGGACGTCGCGGAGGATCTCCGGCCCGGTGCTCTCGTAGTGCGCCGAGGGATTCGCGTCGTTGCCGTACTGATACAGGAAGCACCACTCGGGATGCTCTTCGGCCATCTCCTGGGCGCGGCGCACCGCACCGTTGCTGCCCTCTTCGCCCGGGGTGAGGATCAGCTCGGCACCGAACACCTCGAGCATCTGTCGACGCTCGATCGAGACGTTGGCCGGCATCAGGATCTTGATCGGGTAACCCTTGATCTGAGCGATCGCGGCGAGTGCGATGCCGGTGTTGCCCGACGACGGCTCGATGATCGTCTGACCGGGTTGCAGGCGACCATCCTTCTCGGCCTGTTCGATCATGTTCTTGGCGATGCGGTCCTTCACCGATCCCCATGGGTTCTGCATCTCGAGCTTGGCGATGATCCGCACGTTCGGGTTGGGAGACAGGTTGCTGACATCGACCATCGGGGTGTTGCCGACGAGATCGAGCACGCTCTGTGCGGGGATCATGTGCCGTTCTCCTGTTCCATTCCTGCCGACTGCCTGCCGGAATCGCTTGCCATCGAGATCCAACAACCCGAATGCCGATCGGATTCCTCGACAATCGTATCTCAGGCGACGGAGATGGGCTCTTCGGAGATCGACCCGTCGACGATCCGGTAGCTGCGGCTCTCGGGAGCACCGCGTTTCAAGCTCACGATCACGTAGTGCCAACCAGGGTCGGGGGCTTGGGCCACATCGGTCGGACTGGGATACGGCTCGCTGTGGGTGTGACTGTGCACCACGCCGATCACGTCGAGCCCGGCGTCGTCGGCCGCGCGTTCGGCCCGCAGGTGCTGGCGCGGATCGATCGAGTACACACGAGCCGAGGCGGCGGTGTTCGCGCACGGGACGAAGCTGCGCACGGTGCCGCCCCGACCGATCAGGAGGCCGCATGCCTCGAGCGGGTACCCGTCGTACATGTGGCCGATCATCGCTGCGAAGGCATCAGCAGGAAACACCAGCGGTGGTCGAATCACGAGGTGAGCGTAGCGATGCCACCCCGACCGGCGGGCGCTCGATAGCGTCGCTGTGCCGTGCTGCTCGCCACCGTCCTCGCCCTCACCGCAGCGGTCCTGCACGCCGGTTGGAACCTGGCGATCAAGCAGGGCGGCGACCGCTTCCTGGCACTGTGGGGCCAGTTCACCCTCGCCGGGGCGATCGGCCTGGTGATCATCGTCGCCGTCGGGGGGTTCCCTGCGGGCGGGTGGTGGTGGGCGTTGCTGTCGGGCACCATCCACGTGCCGTACTGCTGGTTCCTCGCTCGCGCCTACGACCACGGCGATTTCTCGCTCGTCTACCCCATGGCTCGCGGAGGCGGCGCGTTGCTGGCCGCGATCGGCGGCTTGGCGCTGCTCGACGACCACCTCAGCCACTTCGGGATGGGTGCGATCGTGGTCGTCGCCGTCGGTCTGTTCCTGCTCGCCGGCAGGGCCCGCGGCCCCGAGCTCTGGGCTGCGTTGGCGGTCGCGGTCACGATCGGTGCGTACTCGGTATCGGACGCCAAGGGCATTCGGTCCACCGACAACGCTCTGTACGCGTTGGCCACGTTCGTCGGCACCGGCACGATGACCACCGCGTTCGGGCTGGCCACCGGGAGGGCATCGGCGATGCGAGCTGCGATGCGCATCAACTGGCG
>JAYSLK010000866.1:0-5393 GCA_043725585.1 Actinomycetota bacterium | reverse complement strand
GGCACGCGTTCTCCTCTCGGCGTGAACGCGGCCGAACCCATGAGCGCCACCACGTTGAACAGCACGCTCACCTGCTCGTACGGCCTCACCGTCGCATGGTGGGGCTGCATCGAGATCAGCTCTTCGGGGTGCCGTTCGAGCTGTGCAACCAGCGCGTCGAGCGCCCCCGGAGCCAGCCGCACGTCGGCGTCGAGGAACACGAACACCCGGTTCGTCGCTGACAGAGCTCCGACATGGCACGCGTGCGGCTTGCCGGCCCACTCGACCGGCAGCGGTGGTGCAGCGATCACCGTCGCGCCGCCGGCAACAGCCAGGGACGCGGTCGCGTCGGCCGAGTGGTCGTCGACCACGATCACTTCGTCACCGTCGCGCACCTCGGCCACGAGCGAGGCGAGCAGAGCTGGCAGCGAGCGCGCCTCGTCCCGCGCGGGAACCACGATCGACACCGCCATCCGACGCGGTGGTGCAGTGGGGAGCGAACGTGGACGCCAGAGCATCACCCACCCTGCCGACCAGCCGAGCACGAACAGCCCGAGGGCACGTCCGGTCGGCCACCCGATGTACGACCCGATGAACGACCCGATGAACGACGACACATCGGAGACGACCACGACGAGAGTCTGGCCGACCGTCGCAGACGAATCCCCCCGGGAGGCGAATCCGGTCGATGGACGTCCCGCGTCGCCCGCACCACCGCTGAGCTCGCTGATCGCGGGTCGATCAGGAGCGGTGGAGACACCGATCAGGAGATGTCGTGGCCGACGGTGCGTAAATGACTTGACCTCGTCGGCAGATGATGATTGCCTTGTCCTCGGTTCGCTGTCCGGCGGGCCTCAGAGACACCACGCACCGGGAGAACACACCGACATGATTTGCACGACCGCACCGCAGCAGGGCCACATGGCCGCTGGCGCGCGCTCTTGCAGCGTGCTCGGCGGCTACCTGTGGAACGCATCGGTGGGCGTGACCATGACCTCGGCAGTTTTTGCCGGACACATGGACCCGACCACCAAGCGTCGCCCGGCCCGACACCTCGGAACTCCTCCGTCGTAAGCACGCTTACGTTCGGAAGCTTTCGCTCCGAGGCCGTCGGGATCTCTGATCCCGGCGGCCTTTCGCTTTTTCCGCTTCCGGACCTCCGCATCGCAACCGGTCCGTCCACACCGTTCTCCGAAATCTCGAATTCTTCCGAGAGGAATCCATCCCATGTACGCAACGTCCAACATCGACATCATTGCCAACATCGACATCCGCGAGAGCGTCCCCGCTCTCGACACCTCCCTCACCTCCGCCGGCACGAACGTGGATCGTGAGTCGCTGACGCGAGAAGCGGTGGATCGGGTGTTCGACGAACTCGTCCAGGCAGAGACCGACAGCGTCGACGTCCCGGTCACCCTGCGCACCCCGCAGGCCCGGTGCGCCGACGGCCACGGAACGCTCTCCCAGCTGTTCTTCTCCGACGACGTCATCGACATCGCTCGGGCCAAGGCCATCTGCTCGAAGTGCAAGTTGTCGATCAACTGCCTCGAGGGCGCTCTCGACCGCGCCGAGCCGTGGGGCGTGTGGGGTGGTGAGCTGATCGCCAACGGTCGGATCGTGGTCCACAAGAGACCGAGGGGGCGTCCGCCCAAACATCCTCGGCCCCTGGTGGTCATCGACGAGTGCCCCATCCCTGCTCACCTGGTCGCGTAGTTCCGGCCGACACTGTTCTGGTCGCGCTGTTTCGTTCATTCCGAGAAACGGCGCGACCAGAACGATCGAGATCCGGTCGTGGGTGACGCACTGATGCGAGCCTTCGACTGTCCCCATGGCGCCTCCTGCCACAGCTGCCCCCCGGCGGTGGCAGGAGGTGCAGGGAGTCCCGCCTCGCCATGATCCGCGCCGCGCCGGTCGGTAGCCTGACCGGGTGGCTGCGAACCGTCGAGTGCTGATCGGGTCGATCGGCATCGCCGTTGCCGTCAGCGTGGTCGGCGGTTGGGCCCTCAGCTGGTCCGACGATCAGACCGACCCCATCGCTGTCCTCGACACTCCCGGCACGGCTCAGATCCCTTCGATCGGCACCAATCCGCAGGTGTCCGGCGACCGATTGCCGACGGTCGACCTCGAGACGAACGACGGCGCGACGATCTCCAGCGCCGACCTCATCGGGCAGCCGATGGTGCTCAACTACTGGTACTCCACCTGCGCACCGTGCAAGAAGGAGCTGCCCGACTTCGCTGCGGTGCACGCAGAGTTCGGAGATCGGGTGCGCTTCGTCGGCATCAACCCCGTCGACACGCCGGAGGTGAACGAGTCGTTCGCCCGCGACCGCGGCGTTCGATACGAGCTGCTCCGCGATCCTGACGGTGCGTATCAGTCGGAGATCCAGATCGCGACGGCTCCGTTCACGCTGTTCGTCGCAGCGGACGGCACCATCGTTCGTCAATCCGGGGTCCTCGACGAGGTTGAACTGCGCGCCTACGTCGAGGAGTTGCTGGCATGAACGTGTCGCTGAGCTTCATCACCGGCATGCTCGCTGCGGTGAACCCGTGCGGGTTCATCCTGCTGCCCACCTACCTGCTGTACTTCTTGGGACTCAGCAGTGCCGAAGCCGGCAAGCAGCGCGCACCGATCAGCCGTGCCCTGCTCGTGAGCGGCGCCGTGTCGGCCGGGTTCTTGGCCGTCTTCCTGGTGGTCGGAGGAGTGACGCGGTTCTTCACCGACTGGATCAGCGAGAACGCGAAGTACGCGACCGCGGTGATCGGCGTGGCGCTGATCGCTCTCGGCATCGCGATGCTGTTCGGCTATCGGTTGCCCATCAACACACCCAAGATCGATGCCGGCGGACGCGACCGCACCGTCAAGTCGATGTTCGTGTACGGCATCGCCTACGCCGTCGCGTCCATCGGCTGCACGATCGGGCTGTTCATCTCCACCCTGTTCGGAGCGGCCAGCCGCGCCGGCTACGCAGCCGGCGTTGCCAATGTGGTCGCCTATGGCGCGGGGATGGCTCTGCTGGTCACGGCACTCACCGTCACGCTGGCGTTCGCCAACGTCGGTCTGCTCAAGGTGCTCCGCACGGGCATGCAACACGTCGAGGCGCTCGCCGGCGCGTTCGTGCTGCTGTCGGGCGCCTACCTCCTCTGGTACTTCTGGCGCGTCGACATCCGCGAAGAGGGCGACCCGATCACCGATGCGGTCCAACGCTGGCAGCAACAGGTCCAGAACTTCCTGTACGACAACTGGAAACCCGTCGCCGGGGTGCTCGTGGTGATCGTCGGTGCCGCGTGTGCCGTCTCACTGGTCAACCAGCGACGCCGACCGCCACCCGTCGATCCGTCCGGACACCCGTGAGCGAGCAGTTCGCCGAGCTCCTTGCCACGCCCGGCGTCGACGAGGTGTGCGAGCTGCGCGGCATCTTCGGATTCATGGCCTTCCACGGTGGAGCGTTGGAAGAGATGACCGACGTGATCGCACGGGCTGCTGCCGAGCGAACCGGTGCCAGCTACTACGGGGTGCACCAGCCGAAGGGCATGGAGCGCCACATCCCGTCAACCCGTTTCGATCCAGCGGTCTCGCCGCGCCTGCGTTCGTTCATGGACCACGTGCAGACGGTGATCACGGTGCACGGATTCGGCCGGCGGGGCTACTTCACCACCTTGCTCGTCGGCGGTCAGAACCGTGCGCTCGCGCACCATGTCGGCGAACGGCTGCGTCATCGGCTCCCTGCGTACGAGATCGCCACCGACCTCGATCGGATCCCGAAGGAGCTGCAGGGCCTGCACCCGAAGAACCCGGTGAACCTCCCTCCGAAGCAGGGCGTGCAGATCGAGCTCCCGCCCCGGGTGCGCGGCACGACGCCGATGTTCTGGGATTGGGAGGGACCGGGCCTCACCCCGCACACTCAGGCGCTGGTCGACGGACTCGTCGACGCCGTCGACTCCTGGCCGCACTGAGACCCTCGATCGCTGGTCAGGGGGCCAGACGCTCGATCAACCAGCCGCCATCTGGCGTCTCCTTGCGGTACCGAAGGCGGTCGTGCAGCCGGCTGGGCCGTCCCTGCCAGAACTCGAACGACGTCGGACTCATCAGCCATCCACCCCAGAACACCGGTCGCGGAACATCGGTCACGTCGGCAAAGGTGCGTTCCATGTCGGCCACACGCTCGTCCAGCTGGCCTCGGTCGGCGAGTGGTCGCGACTGCGGCGACGCCCACGCGCCGAGCTGCGAGGCCCGTGGGCGGCTGGCGAAGTAGTCGTCGCTCTCGTCGTCGGGGAGTCGCTCCACCACACCCGTCACCCGGACCTGGCGATGCAGTTGGAGCCAGGTGAACAACAGGCTCACCTTGGGATGCGCGGCCAGCTGGCTGCTCTTGTCGGAGTCGTAGTTCGTGAAGAACGAGAAGCCGCGCTCGTCGGCGCCGCGAGCCAACAGATACCGAGACTGAGGAAACCCGTCCGCGTCGATCGTGCTCAGCACGAACGCGTTCGGTTCCACGCAACCTGCCTCGGTCGCCTGCTCGAACCACGCCTGCCACTGAGCCATGGGATCGCCGACCAGGTCGCTCAGATCGAGCCCGGTCGTCTCGTACTCGTGGCGCCGTGATGCGAGGGACATCGATTTCCTCTCGGGTAGAGCGACTAGACCACCGGGATCTGGGTGGCACCGCGCATGTAGGAGCGCAGCTTCTCGGGGATCGCGACCGATCCATCGGGCTGCCGGTAGTTCTCGACGATCGCCGCCCACACGCGAGGCACCGCGAGGGCGGAGCCGTTGAGCGTGTTCGCGATCTGGGTGCCCTTCTCGCCGTTGGTGCGGAACCGGATGTCGGCCCGACGCGCCTGGTAGTCGGCGAACCAACTGACGCTGCTCACCTCGAGCCAGCTGTCGCAGCCGGGCGCGTACACCTCGATGTCGAAGCTGCGGTGATGGCTCTGGCCCATGTCGCCGGTGCAGATCTCGATGATCCGGTACGGGAGACCGAGACCGGCGATGAGGCGCTCGGCCCGATCGCGGAGCTCCACGAGCATCTCGGCACCCTGGGTCGGCGTGGTGATGGCCAGGATCTCGACCTTGTCGAACTCGTGGGCGCGCAGCATCCCTCTGGTGTCACGCCCTGCGGATCCGGCCTCGCGCCGGTAGCAGGGCGTGTAGGCCATCATCCGCACCGGCAGCTGCGCCTCGTCGAGCACCTCGCCGCCATACAGCGACGTGAGCGGCACCTCGGCGGTGGGGATGGCCCACAGGTCATCGCGCTCGATCGCGTACGCATCATCGGCGAACTTCGGCAGTTGGCCGGTGGCGGTGAGCGTGGCCGTGGTGACCAACGACGGCGGCCGGATCTCCTCGAACGCATCGGCGTTCATGTCGAGCGCGTACTGGCACAGCGCCCGCGAGAGCGTGGCACCCAGGCC
>JAYSLK010000865.1:0-4920 GCA_043725585.1 Actinomycetota bacterium | reverse complement strand
GATGTCCGGATGATCGGAGATCACCCCCTTCGCCGCGCCACTCCCGAGGAACGCGATGCCGAGTGGCATCTTCACGACCACCACCAGGATCCCGGCCTCCGCGAGTGGACGGAGGGTCGGCGCATACGAACGGGGATCCACCAACGCTTCCGGGTAGAACACCAGCCCGGTGTCGGCTCCCGCCGTCGGGGCGAATTCGAGATGGGTGAGGGTCTCGGTCACGTCGACGGCATCGGAGTCGCCGAGCAGGGCGGTCGCCGACCCAGACGCCGGCAACGGGCGGAGGTACAGCACCACCCCACCGATCGCGAGGCAGACCGTGGCGGCAAGCAGGGTTCGCACCACCGTCTGCGGCGTTCGTTGCACCCGTGGTCCACGCCGGCTCTCCCATACCCGCGCCGCCCACATCGACAGAACGGCGCCCGAGGCGAGGGCCAACGCGACCAGCAGGAGCAGATAGGCCGGATGCGATGCCACGATCGCCGACCACCTCGTGATCGCCGCGAAGCTGACGCACAGCAGCGCGAACGCCGACACCACGAAACGCCGAACGCCAGACCGTCCCGACGAACCCACTGACATCGAGTCATCACCGTCGAGACCGCCGTCGGAATCGCCGTCGGAGTCGAAGTCGCGTGAGGTCATCGTCTGCACTTCAGCACACGAGCACGCCGTCGGCATGGTTCAACAACACCGCGCCAGCCGAACGCGAGAGACCCGACCGAGTCAGCCGTGTCGTTGAACACGAACGGGGATCGCGCTCTGGATCGCCATGCCGTTGAGGCGATCCCACCCGCTTTCGACGGTGCACAGCCGGTTCGTCGGCGTGCCTTGGGCACGCACATCGTCGTCGGTCACCGAACCGCCCCACGAGTGCGACATCGACACCACTCCACGCTTCACCGTATCGCTGGCTGCCGCGACGCCGACGATGGTGCCGGTCGGGGACGTGATCTCCACCAGATCACCCTCGGTCACGCCGAGCTCTGCGAGATCATCGGGATGGACGTACGCCGCGTTGGTCGTGCCAACACGTGCGAGGCCGGGAAGCTCGCGGCCCAGCGAGTTGAGCACGTGCTTCAGCCTCCGGCTCACGAGACGGAACGGGAAGTCCTCGGCGACGAAGCCGTCGAGCACCTCGGCGCCGGTCGCCTCGGAGCGCACCTCGGCCAGCTCGGCAACCACATCGGGTGGAGCGACGGCAAAGCGTGCATCCGCGTCGACGGCAGCGGCCACGACCGCGACCCCGCGATCCGTCAGGATCTGTCCTCGCTTGTCGCGGATCTCCGCCATCGACATCCGGCCCTTGGCGAAGGCGAGATCCAACATCAGCTCGTCATCGGCCGAACCGTCGAGTGGCAGATCACCGCCGGGCAACGGCATCGTCGAACCGATCCGTGCCGCGATGCCGGCGAACACCTCCCACTCCGACATGCAGTCACCTTCCGCGGCGAGCACGGCCGGTGTGTAGCTCACGTACGGCTGCGCAAAGCGACGGTCCATCACGGCGGCCACATCGGAGCGCTCGAGTTCGAGCCGCGGCGGCAGCACGTAGTGCGCCAACTCGGCCGACGCCGTCATCCGGTGGTCGATCACGACCAGCAGCTCGAGATCGCGCAACGCAGCGATCGTCTTCAGCTGGTCGGGGAACGCGACGACAGGGTTGCCCCCGCAGACGATGAGACACCGCACCCGACCTTCGCCCGGCTCGAGGATCTCCTCGGCCAGCACATTGGTGAGCATCTCGGTGGGCAGGCCGCGCAGTCCCTTCACGCGGTGCGACGTTCCGGGCGCTGGATCGCTCGGTGCCACCACCTGGGCACGTCGGCTGTCGCCGGGAACCAGGAAGTTCCCGCTCTCGAGCGTGTCGCCTTCGCGGTTCACACGACCGCAGATCGCGTTGAGCGTGAGCGTGAGGTGTTCCATCAACGTGCTGTGCGCCGCCATGTTCGGCCCCGTGCCCGTTCCGGCCGTGCCCCGAGGACCCTCGGCGAAGAGGCGCGCGGCGTGCACCACCTCATCGGCAGGCACCTCACATCGAAGCGCCACGTACTCGGGCGTGAACGGAGCGACGGCCGAGCGCAACTCGTCGAGCTGACCAACCCAACGGTCGCAGAACCCCCGGTCGTGGAGCTCCTCGGTGAGGATCACGTTGACGAGACCGGCGATCAGAGCTGGGTCCTCGCCGGGCTTCACCTGCAGCCACACGTCGGCGTTCGACGCAAGCTCGGTGCGACGAGGGTCGATCACGATCAGGCGCATCCCTCGCGCCTTGGCCCGTCGCAACGTGACGAACGGGTTCGTGCCCTGCAGACCACCCGCGGGTGCATACGACGAGACCAACGGGTTGTAGCCGATGGCCAGCAGCACGTCTGCGTCACGGAAGTTCTGCCACCCTGCCTCCCACGACCCCATCCGCAACCGTGCGGTCAGGTGCGCTGGCTGGTCGATCGTGATCGAGGTGTAGAACGACGGCGATCCGATGCCCTGGTGGAACGCCATGGCTGCCGGCATCGAGATCGCGTTCTGGAACGCGCCGGTGCCCGTGTAGCTGGCCACCGCCCGCGGCCCGTGCTCGTCGATGATGCGGCGGATTCGGGACGCGATGTCGTCGAGGGCGGCATCCGACGCAACCTCGCAGAACGACCCGTCGACCGTGCGACGCAACGGCGACCGCAACCTGTCCGGAGCGTGGTGCTGATCGGGCAACTGCCGGCCTTTGATGCACGTGTACCCCTCGAACAACGGATCGTCGATCACGCCACGCACGGCGATCGCCCGCTCACGACCGCGACTGATCTCGACGTCCACCTCCAACGGACAGGCCGCGTGGCAGAAACGACAGAAGGTCTCTCGAGTCTCGATCACGGGCGTGACCACGCGGTTCGGCACCTCCGCAGTCTCGCGCCCGATGCCCTGGTCCCTGGTCGGCCTCATCGCGGCTTGGCTCCACCACCGATGCGCCAGGTCTCTCCGGTCACCCAGCTCGCGGCCGGCGAGGAGAGGTACAAGGCTGCGGAACCGATGTCGAGTGGTGTCCCGAATCGACCCATCGGGATGTTCCACTGCGCTTCAGCAGCGGCGAGGTCGGCATCGTTCTCGATGCCGAGCGCCGTTCGGAAGATCTCCGTCGGAATCGCCCCCGGCATGATCCCGTTGACTCTGATCCGCGGCGCGAGCTCGGCCGACGCCGTCTGGGTCAGCGAGTTCACGCCGGCTTTCGCGGCACCGTAGTGACCGCTGCCCGGCACGGGGCCCGTGCCCGCCCCCGACGAGATGTTGATGATCGACCCCCTGTCCATGTACTTGGCGGCGGTGACGATGCCGACCCACACCGCGGTCAGGTTGAGCGACGTGCACTGGTCCCACTCCGCTCGGGCCAGCTCGGTGAGTGGTTTGCGGGCAGGCGAGCCACCGGCGTTGTTGACCCAGATCGACAGCGAGCCGAACGCCTCGATCGCCCGACGTGCCAGCGCATCGACCGCCGCGTCGTCGGTGACGTCGCAGCCCACAGCGATCGCCTCACCGCCCTCGGCGTTGATCGACTCGGCGACCGCCTCCACCTCGGTGGTGCGTCGCGCTGCGACCACCACCTTCGCTCCCGCACTGGCGAAGGTGCGGGCGATGCCCTCACCGATGCCACGCCCACCCCCGGTGATGACGGCAACCTCGCCCACCAAGGAGAACAGCGCGGACGGGATGGGGTAATCGTTGCTCATGGATCGCTCCTGTGTAGGAAGTGTCGGGTCGAACGGGTGGCTGGTGCACCATGACGATGAGTCACGGGGGCCACGAGATCAGCGCAGCACGAGCATCGATCGATGTCAGTTCTCCTCGTGAACGCGCACCAGGAGCTTGCCGTAGTGTCCGCCCGAGAACAGCATCCGAAGCGCGGCAGGGAAGGCGTCGAGGCCGTGTTCCACGTGCTCGCGCATCGACAGCTCGCCCGAGGCGAGCCACCCCCCGAGCGCCGCTTCGGCGCGTGGGAAGTCCGCGCCGAAGTGAGTGACGGCGAAACCCTCCATCCGAGCGTGTCGTTCTGCGAGCTTCAGGTAGTTGCGCGGACCGCGCACATCGTCCATGTGCTCGTACTGGGAGATGGCCCCGCACAGTACGATCCGACCGCGCTCGGCGATCTGGTCGAGCACGATGTCGAGCACCTCGCCGCCGACGTTGTCGTAGAACACGTCGACTCCGTCGGGGGCCAACTCGCGCAGCCGCGCCGCGACGTCATCGTTGCGGTAGTCGATCGACGCGGTGGCGCCCAACTGATCGACGACGTACGCGCCCTTCTCGGCACCACCGGCGATCCCGATCACACGTGCTGCCCCGGCGATCCGAGCGATCTGAACTGCCATCGAGCCGACGGCTCCCGCCGCTCCCGATACCACGACCGTATCCGTGGGCCCGACAGCGCCGACATCGACGATCCCGAAGTAGGCGGTGAGCCCCGTGGTGAGTCCGAGTGCACCCAGGTATGCCGTGGCAGACACCGACGACACATCGATCACGCGCAGCATCACCGCGGGCAGCACGGCAAGGCTCTGTGCGCCGATTGGTCCGAACACCCGATCGCCGACGGCGATGCCATCGGCAGCGCTGGCCAGCACGGTGCCGACTCCGAGCGCGACGACGGTGCTCCCGATCGGCGACGACCCGTGGTACGCACGGTCCTCGAAGGTGGTTCTGATGAAGGCGTCGATCGACAGCGTGTCGACGCGAACCACCACGTGGTCTGCCGGCGTCGCCTCGAGATCGATCTCCGATGAGGCCATGCCGAAGCAGTCGTCGGTCAACGCGCCATCTGGGCGCGCGGCGAGGGTGACCCTGTGGGCAGTGACGGTGCTCATGCCGACATCCCGCCATCGATCGACAGGATCTGGCCCGTCACCCACTCCGACCCGGGCGCCACGAAGAACA
>JAYSLK010000864.1:0-1654 GCA_043725585.1 Actinomycetota bacterium | reverse complement strand
CGGCTCGAACCGGAACTGGCCGGCCTCGATGCGGGCGTACACGGTGAGGTCGTCGATCAGGGTCTCGACGGCGTCGAGCTGCGTGCCCATCGACGCCAGGTAGCGCGCCGGGTCGGGGGCGATGCCGTCCTGCAACGACTCGACCGTGGCCCGCAACGCGGCGAGTGGCGTGCGCAGGTCGTGACCGATCGACGACAGCAGGAAGCGTCGTTCGCCTTCGAGCCGCCGCCGACCGTCCTCGGCCAACGACAGCCTGGCGACCATGTGGTCGACGGCGCGCGCCGCCTCGCCGAGCTCGTCGTGACGCATGATGCCGGTGCGCCCGTCGAGGTTGCCGGCGGCGACGCGCTGGGCGACGGTACCGAGCGTGCGCACCTGGGCGGCCAGCGGCCGGATGACCTGGATGGTGAGCAACGTGGAGAGCACGGCGGCGAGGACCACGACGACGCTCACCAGCTTGGCGTCGTGGGGGTTGAGGAACATGCGCGACGCGGCGAGCGACACCGACGTGACGACGAGCGCCGAGCCGGTGACGACAAGGGCGACGACCACGGTGGCGAGCCGAGTGGCGCGAGCGATCCATCCCCGGAACACCAGGCAGGCCACGACGGATCCCACGGTGGGAACGCCCACCAGGAACAGGATGTCCGGCCGGGCGTTGGCCGTCGGAGACAGCAGCAGCTCGATGGCCCCGACGGCGGCCAACGCAGCGACGAGCGGGGCGCCGACGAGCAGGCCGAACTCGCGGATGACCGAGAACAAGCGGCGCGCGGTCATGGCTCGAACCGGTAACCGACGCCCCACACCGTGGTGATCCAGCGCGGATCGTCAGGGTTGGTCTCGATCTTGTTGCGGATGCGGCGCACGTGCACGGTGACGGTCGCCGCGTCCTGATACTCGGGGGAGGAATCCCACACGTGCTGCAGCAGTTGCGAACGTGAGAACACCTGGCGGGGCGAGCGGGCGAGGAACGACAGCAGGTCGAACTCCTTCGGCGTCAGATCGACGGCGCCGTCGGCGAGCGTGACCTCGCGCGTTCGCGGGTCGACCCGAAGACCGTCGTACACGAGCGCCTCGCCGGCATCGGGCGTGCGGCGCGACCGGCGCAGCACCGTGCGGACCCGGGCCACGAGCTCGCGCGGCGAGAAGGGCTTCACCACGTAGTCGTCGGCCCCGAGTTCCAGGCCGAGGACCCTGTCGGTCTCCTCGACCCGGGCGGTGAGCAGGATCACCGGGGGAGCGGCGTCACCGCGTAGTCGGATCGTACGCAGCACGTCGAAGCCGCTCTTGCCGGGCAGCATCACGTCGAGCACCACCAGGTCGGGCCGGAAACTGTCGACCGCTTCGATGGCGGCGGGACCGTCGGCCGCCTCGGCCACGGTGAACCCTTCGCGGGCGAGGTAGCGGCCGACTACTTCACGCACCATCGGCTCGTCGTCGACGACGAGCACTCTTGCGGTCGGTTCGGTGGTGCCCGTCATACCCAGGAGGGTAGGACCGCCGGGTCCCCGCGTCACTCGTCAGGGGTTGGCGTTTTCGGAACGTTTCGCATCCCGTTCGGCCGACGACAGACCTTGAGAGGACGCTGACGGTCGCTGGCGCGCCGAGATCGGAAGAGCGTCGTGTAGGGAAAGAGTGTTGCAGGTAGTGTAGA
>JAYSLK010000863.1:0-8591 GCA_043725585.1 Actinomycetota bacterium | reverse complement strand
ATCTCGGCGCCGACGGAGTACGCCATGATCGGCATCGCGAACGAAACACCGACGATCATCGCCACCAACACCGCCGGCAGCAGCCCCCACCCGCGGGTGTCATCGACGAACACCAGCGCGGCGGCCACCGCGAGCCCGGTGATCCCCGCGCGCATGGCCATCCAGATCATGTGTCCGACGACGATGTCTGTCGCGTCGAGCGGCGTGGCGGCGATGCCGTGGTAGTCGCGTCGCCACTTGAGACCGCCCATCACCGGCCACATGCTCTCCGCCGCGCACACGGCCATCGCGGTCGTCGCGATCAGGCCCGGTGCGACGAACGCGACGTACGACATGCCACCGAGCGTCTGTGTGGAGCCTGTGTTGCGGTCGACCAACGCACCGACGCCGACGCCGAGGCCCAGCAGGTAGAGCATCGGCTGCACGAACGAAGACAACAGGTTGAGCTGCCACAGCCGCCGGAACACCACGAGGTGGCCTCCGACGACGCGAAGCGGACCAGGGGTGGCCATCTGCATCAGTGGGCGCGTCGATCGCTTCATCAATCCGCCAGGCTCCGCCCGGTGAGCAGCAAGAACACGTCCTCCAGGCTCGATCGACGCACCAGGGCACTCTCGGGGAGCAACCCGCGTCGATGTGCCTCCGCGAGGGCCGCCTCACCGTCGTCGGCGTACACCAGCACACGGTCGGGCAGCACCTCGGCGCGGTCGCCGATGCCGTCCACCTGCGACCCGTTCACCTCGTTGCTGCCCGCCCTGAAACGCAGCTCGAGCACTTCCCGCGTGGAGTAGCGCTGGATGAGCTCACGCGGCGAGCCCTCCGCCACGATCAGACCCTGGTCCATCACGACCAATCGGTCACACAGCTGCTCGGCCTCGTCCATGTAGTGCGTGGTGAGCACTTGGGTGACGCCTTGTTGCTTCAGCCGATACAGCCGTTCCCACAACACGTGTCGGGCCTGGGGATCGAGCCCCGTCGTCGGCTCGTCCAACAACAACAGCTCGGGCTCGTTGATCAGCGACCGGGCGATCGAGAGCCTGCGCTTCATCCCCCCGCTCAAGTGCTCGACCACGCTGTCGGCACGATCGGTCAACTGCGCGAAGTCGAGCAGCTCGGTGGCTCGCCGCCGGCACTCGGCCCGGCTGAGGTCGAAGTAACGGCCGTAGATCCACAGGTTCTCCTGAACGCTCAACTCGGTGTCGAGCGTGTCGAGTTGGGGCACCACGCCGATGCGCGCGCGGATCTTCGCACCGTCGCGGGCCGGATCCATCCCGAAGAGACGCAGCGTGCCCGCCGATGAAGGCGAAACGCATCCGATCATCCGCATCGTGCTGCTCTTGCCGGCGCCGTTGGGCCCGAGGAAGCCGAACACCTCGCCCGACTGCACCTCCACATCGACGCCCTTCACGGCCTCGAAGTCGCCGAAGTGCTTCACCAGACCCTTGGCGACGATCAGCGGCTCCGGCATGGCCAGACGAACGTATCAGCATGACGCATCGGTGATCCGGGAGGTTCTGGCGGATGCCACGTTGCCCGCAGGATGCCACGTTGCCCGCCGGGTGCCAGGGACGCCGGGTGGGTGCCGGGACGCGACGACGGTTCTCAGGTGATCAGACCCGAGCGATCTCTCGCTCTTCGAAGGTCTCGATGAGGTCGCCGCCCTTGAGGTCTTGGAAGTCGGTGAGGCCGATGCCGCACTCGAACCCTTCGCGGACTTCGCGGACATCGTCCTTGAACCGGCGCAGCGAGCTGACCGCACCCTTCCAGATGATGACGCCCTCGCGGATGAAACGCACCTTGGAGCCTCGGGTGATGACGCCCGAACGAACCTGGCAACCGGCGATGGAACCGATCTTGGGCACCTTGAAGACCTCGCGGACCTCGGCCTCGCCGGTGACCACCTCTTCGAACTCGGGAGCGAGCAGACCGACCATGGCACGCTCGATGTCCTCGAGCAGCTTGTAGATGATCTCGTACGTGCGGATCTCGACGTTCTCGGCGTCGGCCAGGTCGCGGGCCTTGCGGTCCGGTCGGACGTTGAACCCGATGATCGTTGCGTTGGTCGCAGCGGCCAGCTGGATGTCGTTCTCGGTGACACCACCGACGGCGCGGTGCACGAAGGCGAGCTTCACGGTGTCGCGTTCGAGGCGACGCAGGCTCTCGGTGACGGCCTCGAGCGAACCCTGGACGTCGGCCTTGAGCACCAGGTTCAAGGTGGCGACCTCGCCGGCCTGGATCTGACTGAAGATGTCTTCGAGCTTCACGCCGCGCTGCACGCGGGCGTCGCCGCGCTGAGCGGTGAGGCGCTGGCGCTGCTCGCGAGCCTCGCCGACGGTGCGCGCCGTCTTTTCGTCGGGAGCCACACGGAACTCGTCGCCGGCGTTGGGGACCGAGCTGAGCCCGAGCACCTGGACCGGTGTGCTGGGACCGGCCTCCTTGACCTGCATGCCGGTCGAGTCGATCATCGCTCGCACTCGACCCCACGAGGGGCCTGCCACGATCGGATCTCCGACCTTTAGCGTGCCCTTGTCGATGAGGATGGTGGCCACGGGCCCGCGACCGGTGTCGAGATTGGCCTCGAGGACCACACCCTTGGCACGACCCGAGGGGTTGGCAGTGAGCTCTTCGAGCTCTGCGACGACGAGCAACTGCTCGAGCAGGTCGTCGACGCCGAGGTTCTGCTGTGCCGACATCTCCACCATGATCGTGTCGCCGCCCCAGCTCTCGGCCACGAGCTCTTGCTCGGACAACTGCGACAGCGTGCGCTGCACGTCGGCGTTCTCCTTGTCGATCTTGTTGATCGCCACGATGATCGGTACATCGGCCGCCTTCGCATGGTTGATCGCCTCGATCGTCTGGGGCATCACACCGTCGTCGGCGGCCACCATCAGCACCACGATGTCGGTGACCTGGGCACCACGAGCGCGCATCTTGGTGAACGCTGCGTGACCCGGGGTGTCGAGGAACGTGATGCGGCCCGTCGGGATCTCGACCTGATAGGCGCCGATGTGCTGGGTGATGCCACCGGCTTCGCCGGCCACCACGTTCGCATTGCGGATCTTGTCGAGCAACGTGGTCTTGCCATGGTCGACGTGACCCATGATCGTGATCACGGGAGGACGGGCTTCCTGCATCGACTCGTCGTCGTCGTCGGAGTCGTCGAACATCGCCTGCAACTCGAGCTCTTCTTGCTGACCGGCCTCGACCAACAACAGGTCGGCGCCGATCTCGAGCGCGAACAGCTCCATCTGCTCGTCGGTGAGCGTCATGGTCGTCGTGACCATCTCGCCGTTAGACATCAGGAAGCGGATGACATCGGCTGCGAAACGGTTCAGCTTCGGAGCGAACTCCTGGGCCGACACGCCACGCTCGACGACGATGGTGCCCTCGGGGACGGGTGCACTGCTGGCGATGTACGTGCCGCCCATCTGGGGCTGCAACGCATCGAAGTCACGACGGCGACGAGCGCGGCTCTTCTTGCGGGGGGCGCGTCGGCCTCCACCGGGTCGCGGACCACCGCCGCCACCACCGGGACGAGGACCTCCGGGGCCGCCGCCAGGACCACCAGGACCACCAGGGCCACCGGGGCGAGCACCGAATCCGCCAGGGCCCCCGGGGCCGCCAGGACGGGGGCCGCCTGGCCCGCCGGGGCGAGCACCGAATCCGCCTGGGCGAGCACCACCGGGGCCCCCGGGGCCGCCAGGACGGGGGCCGCTCGGAGCACCTGGTCGCTGACCGAATCCACCGGCGCGCTGCGGCGCCGCAGGACGGGCACTGCCAGGGGGCGGTGGGATGGGGCGACCCGAGGCCGACACCGGGCGACTGACGCCAGGGGGCGGTGGGATGGGGCGACCTGTGGCCGACGTGGGGCGCGGCGCTCCGGGAGGCGTCGAGCCGCCCGCTGCCGGACGGGCAGGGGCGGCCGCAGGGCGCTGAGCACCAGGTTGCGGAGAGATGCCGGCCGGACGCTGCGGCGCCTGGGGAGCTGCCGACGCAGGTTGTTGCGCGGCGGGGCGTTGCGGCGCCTGCGGTGCCTGCGGACCTTGTGGCCCCTGTGAGGTCAGGGGGCGGGCGGCGACCGAACTGGGACGCGGCTCGCTCGTCACCGGGCGCGAACTCACGACACGACGGGGCTCCTCGGCTGTCGGCGCGGCAGGCGCGACTGCCCTGGCGGCGGGGGCCGCCGGAGGTACCGGTGCGGTTGCGACGAACGCAACCGCGGAAGGCGCAGGCTCGGCGGGCTGCTCGGATGCGGGTCGGGTGGGGGCGACCTGCTCGGGAGTCGCGGCGACGACGGCTGGAGCGGTGACGGCGACCTCGGCTGCAGGCGTGGAGACAACGGGGCTGGCTGCCGCGGGCTCGAGCGTCGTCGCCGGGTCGGGCGATGCCGCGCTGTCGGAGTCGGCTCGCTTGGCGCCGGCCGCCTTCTTGGCCGGAGGCGCATCGTCAGATGCGCCCGACGCAGGTGCGGACTTCTTCGCCGCGACCTTCTTGCCGGGCTTGGTCTCCTCAGGCTGTTCGGGTCGCGTGAGTCCATCACGCTCGGCGCGACGACGCAACCGGTCGGCCTGGGCTTCGATGATCGACGAGGACTGGCTCTTGGCCTCGACCCCCATCGCCTTGCACAGATCCAGTACTTCCGTGTTGGTCATCCCGAGCTCTTTTGCGAGCTCGTGTACGCGCATGTTCTTCGCCAAACTGATTCAGCCTTTCATCGGCGTCGGGCTACCGGAAGCGCTTCCGGCGGCCGTTCATTCTTTCATGTGTGATGGGGTGGATTCGAACGCGATCTGCAGCCTCGACAGCGCGCCGGGCCCGAGGGTCCGTCGCCATGCTCGATCGAAGCCACGACGCTTCACCGCGCTGGTGAAACATCCTGGGGTGCACAACCATGCGCCGCGGCCCGGTGCCGTTCGGCTGATGAGCGCTTCGCCGTCGGGGCCGACGGCGCAACGGATCATCTCCGACTGGGGCAACGAGCGACGACAACCGACGCAGGTTCGCATCGGCTGGCGTACTCGGTCAGGAGGCCGGTTCGTCGCCACCCTCCTGTTCTGACGGTGCCGCAGGTACTTCTCCGACGGCTTCTTGTACGACTTCTTGTACGGCTTCTTCGGCGACGGCTTCTTCGGCGACGGCTTCGTCGGCGACCGCCACCGCATCCGGAACGCCTTCGTTCCACTCGGCGGCGCTCACGATCGAGCCGTCGGCGGCGCGGAACTCCATCACGCCCTCGGCGTTCTCGACCCACTCGCCCTCGGCGTAGTCCTCTTGGTCGTCAGGGCCCTGCAGGTGTTGGGTCTCGCCGCGGATGTCGATGCGAACACCGGTGAGGCGAGCCGCGAGACGGGCGTTCTGGCCCTCCTTGCCGATCGCCAGGCTGAGCTGGTGATCGGGCACGATGACGTCGGCCTGCGTGCCGTCGTCGCTGATGATCACCTCTTTCACCTTCGCCGGTGAGAGCGCCTTGGCGACGAAATCGGGAAGATCCTCGCTGTAGGGGACGATGTCGATCTTCTCGCCGCGCAACTCGTTGACGACCATGCGCACCCGGCCACCGCGAGCGCCGACACACGCACCGACGGGATCGACGTTGTGGTCGTTGCTCCAGACCGCGATCTTCGTGCGGTGGCCTGGCTCGCGGGCACATGCCCGGATCTCGACGATGCCGTCGGCGATCTCGGGCACCTCGAGCTCGAAGAGCCGCTTGATGAGCCCTGGGTGGGTGCGGCTGACCACGATCTGCGGACCCTTGGCGGTCTTGCGGACCTCGACGATGTAGGCCTTGACCCGAGCTCCGGGTTCGGGCCGCTCGAACGGCACCTGCTCGGCCTGGGGCAACAGGCTCTCGACACGACCGAGGTCGAGCAGCGTGTAGCGAGCATCGGTCTGCTGGATGATGCCCGTGACGATGTCGCCCTCGCGGTTCGCGTACTCCTCGAACTTGCGGTCGCGCTCGGCTTCGCGGATCTTCTGACCCATCACCTGCCGGAAGGTCTGGGCAGCGATGCGACCCATCTCTTCCTTGCGAGGCGTGTCGTCGCGCTCGTTCACCCACAGTCCGTCTTCGTCGATGTCGTAGGCGACGAACTTGAACTCGAACGTGTCGGGGTTGACCTCGACGACGACCTCTTCGGCCGCGCCTGGACGACGCTTGTAGGCCAGTGCCAGCGCGTCGGCCAGCACCTGCAGCAGGGCGTCGACCGAGATGTTCTTCTCGTTCGCCAGCATGCGAACGGCTTCGGACATGTCGAGACTGCTCATGACGCCTCCTGCGTTTCTCTGGGAGTAGGGGTCGACCGGGTCGACTGCGGCGCGGCGTCGAGCTCGTCGGACGGGCCGACGGGCTTGACCGCTGCGGCCATGGCCGCACCCGGCTTCGACGTGGAGCCGGGCTTGATGCCGGCCTTCTTGGCAGCACCGGTCTTGGCCGGTGCCTTGCCCGGCTTGGGAGCCGGGCCCCAGATGAACACGGTCTTTGCCCGGTCGATCTGGGAGTAGGGAATGGTTCGCTCCGTGAGCTCGGCGTCGTCGAGACGCACCACACAGTCGATGTCGGTGGCGCCGACGAGCACACCTTGCACCCGCCTGTCGCCGGCGGCGACGTCGCGGAGGCGGATGTTGACGAGCTTGCCGATCTCGCGCTGGAAGTGCGCCGGGATCCGGAGGGTGCGCTCGAGACCGGGGCTGGTGACCTCGAGGGTGTAGTGGCCCGGCATCGGATCGTCGTGGTCGAAGTCGCGCCCGACCATGCGCGTGAGCAGGGCGATCTCTTCGAGGGTGACACCACCCGGCGATCCGGGAGGGGTGTCGATCGTGATCCGCAGCACGCCGCCGCGATACTCGATGTCGTACAGGTCGAGCTTCATGTCGGCGACCAAGGGGGCGACCATCTTCGTGACTCGTGTTACCACCGCGTCGCTCATGTTCACCCTCCTCTCCTCGCGGGGAGCCTGGTCCCTGCGGTCGTGCGTCGGTTCGTCTCGCTGTTCGCCCCTGCGGGCTCCTGAGCCCCTGCAAAGGAGAGCCCCTCAAAGAGGAGCCCTTTCAAGAAGGAGCCCGTTCAAAGCGGAGCCCTTTCAAAGAAGAAGGCGTGGACCTGAGGGCCCACGCCTTCGGTTCCAGGAACTCAAGGACGCACCGAGTATAGCTGGGGACTCCCGCGAACGGGGCCGGTAACCTCCCAGACCGTGCTCCGCTTGTCGACCCTGTTCCTCCGCACCCTCCGCGAGGACCCTTCCGATGCCGAGGTGGCGAGCCATCGCCTGCTCGTGCGCGCCGGCTACATCCGCCGTGCCGCCCCGGGCGGGTTCACCTGGTTGCCGCTCGGCTGGATCGTGTTTCGAAACGTCGAGCGGATCGTGCGCGAAGAGATGGACCGCGAGGGGTTCCAGGAGGTCCACTTCCCGGCCCTGCTCCCCCGCGAGCCGTTCGAGCTGAGCGGCCGATGGACGGAGTACGGCGACAACGTCTTCCGGGTGAAGGACCGCAAAGGCGCCGACTTCATGCTGGCGCCCACCCACGAGGAGATGTTCACGCTCTTGGTGAAGGACCTGTACTCCAGCTACAAGGACCTGCCCCTCGTGATCTACCAGATCCAGAACAAGTTCCGCGACGAGGCCCGCCCCCGAGCCGGGCTGCTGCGCGGCCGCGAGTTCACGATGAAGGACTCCTACAGCTTCGACATCGACGACGAGGGCCTCCAGGTCAGCTACGACAAGCACCGGGTGTCCTACCAGCGCACGTTCGACCGTCTGGGCATGCCGTACGTGATCGTGTCGGCAATGAGCGGAGCGATGGGAGGCTCGGCAAGCGAGGAGTTCCTCGCTCCGCTCGCCGTCGGCGAAGACACCTACGTCCGTTGCAGCGCGTGCGACTACGCCGCCAACACCGAAGCCGTGCAGGTGCGGCCGCCCGATGCGATCGCCGTCGACGGTCTCGCCCCGGCCCACGTGCACGACACTCCCGACACACCCACCATCCAGAGCCTCGTCGACCTGTTCAACGAACGCGACGACCTCACGCGGGCCGACCGCCCGTGGACTGCGGCCGACACCCTGAAGAACCTGGTCGTGAAGCTGAAGTACCCCGACGGCTCGATCGTGCCGCTCGCGATCGGCGTCCCCGGCGATCGCGAGGTCGACCTGAAGCGGCTCGAGGCACACGTGGCCCCCGCCGAGATCGAGCCGTTCTCCGAGGCCGACTTCGCGGCGAACCCCGCCCTCGTGAAGGGCTACATCGGCCCGGGCGCGCTCGGGGCGGAGAACGCCTCCGGCATTCGCTACGTGGTCGATCCCCGCATCGTGGCGGGGACGGCGTGGATCACCGGCGCCGATCTGGCCGGCAAGCACGTCGCTGACCTAGTGGTGGGCCGCGACTTCACCCCCGACGACACCATCGAGGCCGCCGAGGTGCACGGCGGCGACCCCTGTCCCACATGCGGATCACCGCTCGAGATCGCCCGCGGCATCGAGATCGGCCACATCTTCCAACTCGGCCGCAAGTACGCCGAGGCCCTCGGCCTCACGGTGCTCGATCAGCACGGCAAGACCCGCACGGTCACCATGGGCAGCTATGGCATCGGCGTGTCG
>JAYSLK010000862.1:0-2831 GCA_043725585.1 Actinomycetota bacterium | reverse complement strand
GTGAGGGGAATGGCATAGGCGAGGAACATGTCGCGACGACCGGCGCACACGATGGTGCCCACGGCAAGACTCACTGCGGGGAACAGCGCGAACATCATCTCGACGTCCATCGCGCTGTCAGCGGCTACCCAGGTGCTCAAGCCCGCAACCGATCCGACGCACAGGAGGGCGGCACCGGCGATCAACGTGACCGACCGGTCCACCGTCGGGTGCCACCGCACCCAGTGGCATGCGAACATGATGACGATCGTGGCGGCGATCGCCGTTGCAACCCATGCGCTGAGCCGCAGCTCGCTCACGTCGTTGCGCATCACTGCTGCCACCAACAGCGCAAGCGGGAGCAACAGCCCTTGCAGGGGCGCCAGGTTGGCGACCACGTGTCTCAGCGCATCGTCCTGCACGCGATCGTCCAGCGTTCGATCGCGCATGACGGTGAGTGCGAACGAAGAATCAGCGGCGACGGTAGGCCCATCGGTGATACGGCGGGTACGCGCGGCGTCGCGCATCGTCGTCATCACCACCTTCCCGTGCCAGTGCGAGCCATTGCCCACATCCCATCGATCGTCGCCAGGCCCGCACGCTGCGCTGGCCGCCGTGAACTCGTTGTGAGTGTCGTGATCTTGTTGTCGGACGATGCGGCGAAAGGTGAAGCGATCATCGGCCGTTCGCAACCGATCTGCGACCGAGCGCGGTCGCCTTGTCGACATCTTGACGATGCGCGCCGGAAATGCAGTGACGACGACGTGACGGACAGACTGTGCCCGATGGAACCGGATGTCGACCCGAGCGCCGACCCGGCGAACGGTGGGAACGAGCTGCTGGCGAGGGGTCGCTTCGCCCCGTCGCCAACGGGAACGCTGCACGTCGGGAACCTGCGCACCGCCCTCGTCTCGTGGTGCGCGACCAGAGCGTTGGGAGGCGATCGCGGCGTGTGGTTGGTGCGGATGGAGGACCTCGATCCGGTGACGTCGTCACGTGATCACGAGACCGGTCAACTCGTAGATCTCGCCCGCCTCGGTCTTCGTCCCGATCGCATCGTCGTGAGACAGTCGGAACGATTCGACCTCTACCGTGAAGCGATCGGGCGGCTGCAATCGCTCGACCTGGTCTACGGCTGCTTCTGCACCCGTCGGGAGATCAGGGAGGCCGCCGCCGCCCCGCACGGAGATCTTCCCGATGGGGCATACCCAGGCACCTGTCGGGAGCTCTCGGTGGCGCGGCGGCGCACGCTCGAGAGGGCAGGACGGCCGGCTGCACTCCGGCTGCGCACCGACGGCGAGCGGTACTCGTTCACCGATCTGGTGCTCGGAGAGTTCTCCGGCGTCGTCGACGACGTGGTGCTGCAGCGCAACGACGGTGTGCCCGCGTACAACCTCGCTGTCGTGGTCGACGATCATCTCCAGGGTGTCGACCACGTGGTTCGTGGCGACGACCTGACGTCGTCGACACCTCGGCAGCTGCATCTGCAACGACTGCTCGGCTTCGCCCATCCGCGGTATGCGCACGTGCCGTTGGTGGTGGGCGTCGACGGCGAGCGCTTGGCCAAGCGTCACGGCGCGGTCACGCTCGACGATCTCAGCGCTCGCGGCATCGATGATGCCCGGGTGCTCGAGATGCTCGCGCTCAGCCTCGACGTCGGGGTGGCAGCCCGCGGTACCCCCGACGAGATCGCGGCAGCCCTGTCGTTCACACGGATGCCGAAGTCGCCGTGGGTGTTCGAACCTGATGACCTCCTGCCTTGATCGTGCCTCGATCTGTCACGATGAACCCGTGACCCAGTTCTCCGACCTGCAGCAGATTCTCGGCTACCAGGGGGCCATTCCAGATGACGACGCTGACGAACTGATCGAGATCGGCGACGAGATGTACCGCACGACGTTCTGGACGCCGGCGTTCTGCGACACGGTGATCCGCGCCGCCGAAGCGGTCGGTGCGTTCGAACACCACGACGACGATCCGGTGCCCGGCCACGAGGTGTCGCTCGCCGTGATCAGCCCGGCTCTGTTCGATCACGTCCAAACCGATCTTGGTGTGCGGCTGTGGCCACGCTTCCGGACGGCCTGGCAGTACATCGACTACTACGGGGTCCGTGACGTCTTCGTGATCAAGTACGAGATCGGCGGCCAGGAGAGCCTCAGGATCCACCACGACGTGGCCCAGGTGTCGGCATCGGTGAAACTGAACGACGACTACACGGGCGGTGAACTCGAGTTCCCGCGGCAGGGAGTCACCAACGCCGATCTCGCCGTCGGCGACCTCGTGGTGTGGCCCAGCCTGGTCACGCATCCGCACCAGAGCAATCAACTCGTGTCGGGTGTGAAGTACTCGCTCACCATCTGGTGTGAGCTGCCCCAGATCTGATCGCTCGCGGCGTTCGCCGCGGAAGCGTCTCAAAAGCCGTGCATTTGCTGGCTCCGGCACGATCCGGCGCACGCGAGGTGCTACGTCCCGGGCAGAGCTGGGCGGTAGTGTGGTCATCACTCGTCGTGTTCCTCCGCCCACGCACGTCAGGTTTCCCCATGCAGGTCCACCCTCACATCGCGCCGATCGATCGGCAGCACCAGCAGCCTGGTCGGTCTGTTCAGGCGCACATGTGGTTGCCGTTGCTGGGGCTGGCCCTCGCCGGTCTGGTGGGGTCTGCCTGCACATCCGGCGGCGGCTCGGTTCGTGCCGAGGCCCCCTCGACGCCGGCGACCATACCGGTGTCACCGCTGCCGGCGAGCTCACTCGATGCCGTCAGCGTGGCGCCATCCGTCTCGAATCCGTCGACCGAGGCCCCCCTCACCACGATCGAGCAGACGACGACCGAAGCGCCCACGACCACGGCGGCT
>JAYSLK010000861.1:0-3580 GCA_043725585.1 Actinomycetota bacterium | reverse complement strand
GCCCAGAACTCGGACAACCTCCGATCACGACCCGTGTGATCGGCGAGCACGAGATCCGCTGCTGGCGAACCCGGCTGGACGAGAAATCCTTCGTCCTCGGTTGGACCGGCCACCCAGTGACCCAACCACTCGGCCTCAGCCGCTGTCGTCAATTCTTCCAATGTCGTCACCGTGGCAACCTCACGAATGCTCGCTGACGAGATAGATCTCGTCAGCAACGAGACCGTGCGCCTCGCGATGGACCGTGTGGGCGGCCTCCGCATTCGGCGCATCAACGAGACAAAAGATCTTGCCCGCCTGCTCATCAACCCAATAGCGCAAGTAGTTGACCCCGTGCGCACCCTGCGCAGCAAGGTCCGCCTGATGGGCTGCGGCCACATCGGCCGCCGGCACCCCTCCGTCAATGTTGTGAACGTCCATGAAAAGTGGCATGTCATTGGCCTTCCCTGTTCAAGCCCGACGCTTGTTCGTCGAGCGGTGAGACGACATTGAACACCATCCCCGTTTGACGCGGCGTTTGACCAACACGGGCCTGTAGGGGCCACACTGAACCGGCCGGGGTTTGCATCCGGTCCTTTCACTGGAAGGATCAGCAGATGCACGCAAAGATGGAGTACACACCGCAGTGTTCAATGATCAGGCGCCACACCCGGGCATCGCCGAACTGTTATCGCGCTCAATCATCATCGAGGCTGAGCGCTGCGGATCGCGCCCGGCCCGAACACGATGGCACAGGTATCGCACCAGAAGCCCTGAACGAGTTCGGTGCCGCACGGTGCGTGGACGAGCATTGTCTTGGCATGGTTGCTGGGGAGATACTCATCGCCCCAGCGGACCAGGGCGACGAGCACCGGCGAGAGTGCTAAACCAGCGGAGGAGAGCCGGTACTCGAACCGTGCAGGGTGCTCCTGATAGAGCTCCCTGGTCATCAGGCCGGCACCGACCAGCTTGCGAAGCCGGCGGGTCAGCATCGGTCGGGCGATACCCAGATCCGCGCAGAACTCGTCGAAGCGGCGAATACCGCGGAAGGCAGCACGCAAAATCAGGATCGTCCACCGGTCGCCGACGAGGGCCAGCGTGCGCTCGATCGTGGTCGCCTCGATCGCCCCATCCGGTGTATCGCGGTCCTCGACTGACCCGTTCCGGGGAACATGATCATTCGCAGTGCTCACCGACTCATTCTGCCTGGCCGAGCCGCTCAACCGTTGTCAGTGTCAAAACGGCACTGAGGGTAAGTGTCAAAATAGAACTGAATGACTAGAGTGCGTCCATGCCCGTCGACTGGTCCGACGATCTCCTGCTTGCGGCCCCGCTTGCCAAGCTGATGGCGTCCGCATGTGAGGTACGTGACGCCCGGTTCGGGCGGCGGGTGACGTACTCGCCGAAGGTGTTCATCCCGTTGACACAGTTGTGCCGGGACACGTGCGACTACTGCACGTTTGCCCAGCCGCCAGCGCGCGTGGCTGCACCGTATCTGTCGCTGGACGAGGTCGTGGGCATCGCCCGGGCCGGGGCCCGGGCTGGATGTCATGAGGCGCTGTTCACCTTCGGCGAGCGTCCTGAGCTGCGCTATCAGCAGGCACAGACGTGGCTCGCCGATCACGGTTACACGACGACCATCGACTATCTTGCGGCCGCGGCCAAGCACGTCCTCGACGAGACCGGCCTGCTGCCTCACGCGAACGCTCGATCTCATCACGAACACGAGGAGCGCCACGATGGCAACCGGCCATCCATACGGCGACGACGACGACACAGAGGTCTGAGATGTTCACAGGGATCGTCGAGGAACTCGGCACAGTCCAATCGTTCGACAACGGACGTCTGCGAATCAGCGCCGCGACCGTTCTCGAAGACGTCCGGCTAGGCGATTCGATCGCGGTCAGCGGATGCTGCCTGACAGTGGTCGCCCACGGAGACGGATGGTGGGAAGCCGACGTCTCCGCCGAAACGATCGCCAGGACCAGTCTCGTTCGTCATGCGGTAGGTAACCCGGTCAACTTGGAGCGCGCCGTGCGAATGCAGGACCGCCTCGGCGGCCACCTCGTCCAAGGACACGTCGACGCTGTCGGTGAGATCGTCGAACCGGTCCCCGATCTGCGGGTGCGGGTTCCCGCCGAGCTGCTGCCATATCTGGTCGAGAAAGGATCGGTGACCGTCGACGGTGTCAGCCTGACCGTCGTCACACCGCTCGATGACGGATTCACCGTGGCGATCATCCCGCACACATCAGCGGTCACCACACTCGGCACGAAACAGCGCGGCGACGTCGTCAACATCGAAGTCGATGTGATCGCCAAATATGTGGAACGAATGCTCCGCCCCCACCTCACAACCACCGCGTCCACTGGGCGAGTGCCGATTGTGCAACATATTCGTTTCCCGGGTGAGGTCGACGTATGAGGACGGGAATGTTCGATTCGATCGATGACGCGATCGCCGCGATCGCTCGCGGTGACGTCGTCGTTGTCGCCGACGACGAAGACCGCGAGAACGAAGGCGACCTGATCATGGCCGCCGACACCGTCACCGAGGAGCAGCTCGCGTTCTTCGTCCGTCACACCTCCGGCGTGATCTGCGTCGCGCTCACCGAAGAACGATGCGATGAACTCAACCTTGCCCTGATGGTCCCACCGGGGGCCAACCAAGAAGCGCAAGGAACCGCGTTCACCGTCACCGTCGACTTGAAAACCGGCACGTCGACCGGGATCTCTGCCGCCGACCGGGCGCGCACACTGCGCGCCCTCGCCGACGCGAACATCGGCCCGGCAGCGTTCAACCGGCCCGGTCACATCTTCCCGCTGCGCGCCCGACCGGGCGGCGTGCTCAAACGCGCTGGGCACACCGAAGCCGCTGTCGATCTGGCTCGGCTCGCTGGACGCTCACCGGCCGGGGTGCTCTGCGAGGTCGTCCTCGACAGCGGGGGCATGGCCCGCGTCCCAGAACTGCGCGAGTTCGCCGACCGACACGATCTACTGCTCGTCTCGATCGCCGACCTGATCCGCTACCGGCGACGCACCGAGAAACTCATCACCCGCACCGCCGCGGCCCGGCTGCCCACCGAATGGGGCGAGTTCCGCTGCTACGCGTTCCACAGCCAAGTCGATGGCGGTGACACCCACCTCGCGTTCGTCAAAGGAGACATCGCTGGACACACCGACGTCCTCGTCCGCGTTCACAGCGAATGCGTTACCGGCGACGTCTTCGCCAGCGAGTTTCGCGTCATACACCCGGCCATCGCGGGTATCGGCCATGTCGTTGATCGGCACATAGATAAGACGGCCTTGGGCAGCCATTCCAAAATGGACGCCGCCCTGCGTTCCGCCGTGCCCGAGATTGGATTTCCAGACCGACTTGCCGCTGGCGGGATCGAGCCCGTAGACATTGCCGGACTTTTGCCCCGCGACAATCATTGTCTTGCCGCCACCGATCGGCACAACCAGAACCGATGGCGCGACATCAAGATCGGGGCCCTTTTCGCTGGGGCAGTTGTCGTTGCCCATCATGCAGCCGACATTCCACGCGTCTCCCGCCGTAAGCTGCGCTGTCCACAGGCGCTTGCCGGACCTGGCATCGACCG
>JAYSLK010000860.1:0-1981 GCA_043725585.1 Actinomycetota bacterium | reverse complement strand
GTAGTTCATCGCGATGCCCATCCGGCGTTGGTCGGTCTGGTTCGAGCCGCCGCCGTGCCACAACGAGCCATGCCACACCAGGATGCTGCCGGCAGGCATGGCGGCTGGAATGCTGTCGTAGTGCTGGCCGTACACGGGGGAGCGCTCGGCCAGGTGGCTGCCGGGGATGATGCGAGTGGCGCCGTTGGCCTCGGTGAAGTCGGTGATGGCCCACATGCTGTTGGCGGTGAGCGCTTGGTGCGGCTTCGGCAGTGGCAACACCTGATCGTCGGCGTGAATGGGCTGGGCCGTCTCGCCGGGACCGATGGTGATGCTCGAGAGGCTGGTGATCAACGGGCTGTCGCCCATGAGGTGCCGCATCAACGCCAGCACCACCGGATGCACCGGGATCGGGCGGTACACCGCGCCATGGGCGAGCAGGTTGTACACGCGATGGGTGGCCGTGCCCTCGAATCCGTTCGCGCCGGGTCCGATCCGCAGCTCGCTCTCCAGCCGCAGCACGTCGGCATGCAGCGCCGCAGCGGATTCGGTGTCGAAGGCATCGAGGACGATCGTGTAGCCGTCGCGGTCGAGGTTCGCCTGGTGCGCCGCAACTGCGGCGTCGTCGAGCGTGGTGCTCATGCAGGCGACGCTACTGTCGCACCGTGTCCGAACAGCAGCCGCTCCGCTCCGAGCGTCGGGTGGCACTGGTCACCGGTGCGGGCAGCGACGGTGGGATCGGGTTCGCCGCGGCTCGCCGGCTGGCGCGAGCGGGTCTGCACCTTGCGCTCGTCTCGACATCCGATCGCATCCATCGGCGCGCGGCAGAACTGGTGGTGGAGGGCGGTTCGGCCGAGGGCGCGGTCTGCGACCTGCGTGACGCCGGCGCGGTCGATGCGCTCGTCGCCTCGCTGGCGTCGGTGGGGAGCATCGAGGTGCTCGTGAACAACGCCGGGATGACATCCTTGGCGGCCGGTGTGGATGCAGCCGCGCTGGTCGAGGAGATGACCCTGGCCCAGTGGGACGACACGTTGTCGCGCAACCTCACGACCGCCTTTCTCGTCTGTCGCGCGGTGGTTCCGATGATGCGGGCGAACGGTTACGGGCGGATCGTCAACGTCGCATCGACGACGGGGGCGGTGTCGGCGTTCGAACGGGCGGGAGGGTATGCCGCCGCCAAGGCCGGGATGGTGGGCCTCACCCGGGCGTTGTCGATCGAGGTGGCCTCGGCTGGGATCACGGTGAACGCAATCGCTCCCGGGTGGATCGACACGCCCTCGGCCAGCGATGGCGAACGCCGCGCAGGCTCCGCTTCGCCGGTGGGCCGCAGTGGCACGGCCGACGAAGTGGCCGCGGCGATCGAGTTCCTCGCCTCGCGAGATGCCAGCTACATCACGGGCACGCTGCTGGTGGTCGACGGCGGCAATCACGTGGTCGAAGACCTCGCCGATCGCTGACCCGAACAGGAAGCGGCACGGTCGGACCAGTTCGGGCCACGGGCTCGATGCTCTCCCGGCCCCGACAGATGGCAGCCACTAGCCTCGGCGATCCATGAGCCGGGTCATCGATGCCATCAGCCCGGCGCGGTTGGGCTCGAGCTATCGGCGGCTGCTCGCGTCGTCGTGGATCACCAATCTCGGCGATGGGATCGGTCTCGCCGCCGGTCCGCTGCTCGTCGCGTCGCAGACCCGCGACCCGCTGCTGGTGGCGTTGGCGTCGTTGTTGCAGCGCCTTCCGTGGTTGCTGTTCGGTCTGCACGCAGGTGTCATCGCAGATCGTCACGATCGACGACTCATCGTCGCACTCGGCAACATCGCTCGCGCCGGGGTGCTCGGTGTGGTCGTGGGCATGGTGGCGTTCGATGCAGTGAACGTCACGGTGGTGCTGGTCGCGATGTTCTTGCTGGGCGCGGCCGAGGTGTTCGTCGACACGACCGCCAACACCTTGCTGCCGATGATCGTGGCGCCCGACGATCTGGGTGTGGCAAACGCCCGGATCATGG
>JAYSLK010000859.1:0-1606 GCA_043725585.1 Actinomycetota bacterium | reverse complement strand
GCATCCGCGACGTCGGCGATCTCGGGTGGCCCGGCCACGTTGGCCCGGGCACTCATGTCTCCCTGGGCAAGCTCACGGCTCGTGCGCGCAAGGTCGGCGGCCGGCCGGGTGACCGAGCGTGCCAACCGATCAGTAGCAAGAACGGACAGGACGAGCAGGACCGCTGCCACCGCGGCCAGCACCGCCCAGGCAGAGAGCACCCCTTCGCGGAGAAGCGCGTCAGGCACTCGCACCCGGAGCACCACGACCTGCTGGTCGGGCCCAACGATGACGGGGCTGTACACATCGATTCCGTCGGCTGATGTGCGAGAGAACGCCACTTGGCCGTCGCTGGCTAGGCCCAGAGCATCAGCAGACGGAGGCGTGGGATCCCCCAGCGCTGTGCCGTCTGCCATCCACACGGTCAACCGGCCGTCTTGCCCGGATGTGGTCTGGTCGATCGCGGCATCATCCAGGAGTGAGGGGTCCTGACCCAACACCAGCACGGTTGCCATTTGAGCGATGTCGCGCTCTGCCGCAGTGATCGCCCGGTCGTGCGCGACATCGCGCACCAGCGCCGCCAACGGAAAGGCAAACGCGGCAACCAAGACGGAGGTCACCGCGAGCGTGACGAGGAAGAGGCGGCGGCGCACGACTGCTAGTGGGCCGGGCGCTCGAGCTTGATGCCCACGCCCCGGACCGTGTGGAGGTAGCGAGGTTCGCTGGCCGATTCTCCGAGCTTGCGCCTGAGCCAGGAAAGGTGCACGTCGATGGTCTTGTCGGCGCCACCATGCGGCTGCCCCCACACCTCGGCGAGCAGCTCTCGGCGGGTGGCCACATCGGGCGAGCGCCGAGCCAGGTGGGCGAGCAGATCGAACTCGAGGCGGGACAGATCGAGGGACTGGCCGGCCAGCGTCGCTGTACGTCGGTTCACGTCGATCTCGAGGTCGCCCACCTCGATGCAAGACTCGACTCCATCCGCGGACGCTGCTGAACGACGAAGGACGGCACGGATGCGCGCGTCCAGGTGCGCTGCCGAGTATGGCTTGACCACGTAGTCGTCGGCACCGGCATCCAGCACCCGCACGATCTCGGCGTCGTCATCTCGTGCGGTCGCGACGATCACCGGGACGTCCGACACGCTCCGCACCATGCGCAACACATCGACCCCGTCGAGGTCGGGCAGGCCGAGGTCGAGCACGACGACGTCTGGGCGCCACTCCACAACAACGCCGAGGGCATCGCTTCCCCGGCCCTCCGTGCGCACCGCATGACCAGCATCAACGAGAGCGAACGCCAGCGCTTCGCGAATGCGCTGGTCGTCTTCGATCACGAGCACAGATGCCATTGCGCATGACGCTACGCCGAACGATCCGACCGACGACCGTCTCATGCCCCCTTAACACAGGCTTAGGGAACCATTGAGTCGGGAACAACCCAAGACAGACCAGGATGGTCCGGTGCGCAGAACGCTGCCCTACCTCGGTGCCTGGTTCGTTGCTGGCCTCCTTGCCGTCGCCCTCGCCAGTGCCGGGGTGTCGATGGTCACCAAGCGCGTGACGGCAGATCGTCCCGGACCTCTCAGCGCTACCCAGGTGCGGGACGAGTTCGCCGGTGCATCAGGCAC
>JAYSLK010000858.1:0-2092 GCA_043725585.1 Actinomycetota bacterium | reverse complement strand
CGACGACATCATGCGTGGAGCCAAGGGACGACCGGTCAGACCGAAGACGGCCGGCCAGAAGAAGTACATCGACGCGATCCGTACCAATGTGATCACCTTTGGTCTCGGCCCCGCCGGTACCGGCAAGAGTTGGCTGGCTGTCGCAATGGCGGTGCACGCCCTCCAGACCAAGCAGGTGCAGCGCATCATCCTCACCCGGCCGGCGGTCGAAGCCGGCGAACGGCTCGGCTTTCTCCCCGGGGACCTGATGGCGAAGATCGATCCGTACCTGCGTCCGCTCTACGACGCCCTGTACGACATGGTCGAGCAAGAGGGTGCGCAGAAACTGCTCGAGCGCCAAGCTGTGGAGGTCGCACCGCTCGCCTTCATGCGTGGCCGCACGCTCAACAACAGCTTCATCATCCTCGATGAGGCACAGAACTCGACTCCGGAACAGATGAAGATGTTCCTCACCCGCATCGGGTTTGGTTCGAAGGTCGTGGTCACCGGAGACACGACGCAGATCGATGTTCCCGATGGTCGCTCCGGCCTGCTCGGCCTGGAACGTACGCTGCAGGACATCGATGGTCTCACGTTCGTTCACCTCGGAGCCGGCGATGTCGTGCGGCACCGCATCGTCGCCGACATCGTCGCTGCCTACGAGCGCTCGTCCGAGCGGTCGTTGCAGATGCAAGAGCAGAAACGTAGCGGTCGGGCGACCACGGAGCCCCGCCATGAGTGATCCCAACCGACCGCGACTCGCCGGTCATGCCCGTGTGGGCGGCGACGGTGAACCCGAGGTGTTCTGCGCCGACGAGCAGTCGGACGTACCACTCGAACTGGCCCGATGGCAGGAGCTCGCGATGCGCGTGCTGTTCGACGAGGGCGTGCGCGGGCTGGCCGAGCTCTCGATCCTCTTCGTCGCCGAAACCGAGATGGCCGAGTTGAACAGCGACTACATGGGTCAGGACGGGCCCACCGACGTGCTTGCGTTCCCGATCGACGCCCACGACGTCACGCAGATGGTGGTGCCGGCCGGTTCGACACGGGGCCCCGACCGTGCGCCGTGCGACCCGGGCGACATGCCGTTGTTGCTCGGAGACGTGGTGATCTGCCCCGCCGTCGCCGCCCGTCAGGCGCCGGACCACGCCGGAAACCTCGACGACGAGCTCGCGCTGCTGGTCGTGCACGGTGTGCTCCACATCCTCGGGCGCGATCACGCCGAACCCGACGATGCAGTCGAGATGCGCGCCCGCGAACGGGCGCTGCTCGAAGCACACCACTGGCGCGGACCCGCCCCCGACGGTTTCCGGCAGGAGCAGGAGTGATCGCCTTGGCGCAGTCCGAAGTGTGGATGCTGATCGCGATCGCGATCCTGCTCGTCATTCTGATCTTCCTCGCCATGGCGGAGATGGGTCTGTCGCGGATCAGCAAGCACCGCGCGTCCAGCCTCGCCGAATCGGGCAGCAAGTCCGGCAAGGCGGTGCTGTGGTTGGTGAGCAAACCCGATCGGTGGGTGAACCCGCTGCTGCTCACCGTGAACATCTGCCAGACGGTGCAGGCGACGCTGACGGGTATCTTGGCGAGCAGCTTCGGCGGCGGAGCCGGCGTGGCCATCGGCGTCGCGCTCAACGTGCTGGTGTTCTTCGTCTTGGCCGAAGCGGTGCCGAAGACCTACGCGGTGATCTATCCCGAGCGAGCGGCCAAGGTGGCGGCGCGGCCGGTGAGCGCGCTGGTGCGTTTCCCGCTGCTTCAGTGGGTGTCTCGCGGCCTCATCGGTCTGACCAACGTGATCGTGAAAGGCAAAGGCCTCGAGAAGGGGCCGTTCGTGAACGAGCGGGAGCTGCTGGGCATCGTCGAGACCGCGGCCGAAGAGGGCGTGGTGGAGCACGAAGAGCGCGAGCTCATCGAGAGCATCATCGAGTTCGGTGACACCGTGGCCCGAGAAGTGATGGTGCCCAGGCCCGACATGGTGGCGATCGAGCACCTGTCCACCGTCACCACAGCGCTCGACGTGGCGATCGAGCACGGCTACAGCCGGTTGCCGGTGCTCGGGCTCGGCGAGGACGACGACGTCGTGGGTCTCGCCTACACCAAGGATCTGATGCGGGTC
>JAYSLK010000857.1:0-2981 GCA_043725585.1 Actinomycetota bacterium | reverse complement strand
ATCGACGAGCCCGACCAACCCGCCGACTCGTGGGGCACGCTCACCTATGCGCAGGTGGCACAACGAGCACGGGCGATCGCTGCCGGCCTCGATGCGATGGGCATCGGCGTCGGCGAGCGCGTGGCCATGGTGAGCCACAACTCGTCGCGGCTGCTGACGGCACTGTTCGGTGTGAGCGGCTCCGGGCGAGTTCTCGTCCCGATCAACTTCCGCCTCGTCGCAGAAGAGGTGCGGTACATCGTCGAGCACAGCGGTGCCAGGGTGCTGCTGATCGACCCCGAACTCGACGAGGCCCTCGCCAGTGTGACGTGCGAACACCGCTTCGTGATCGGCAGCGATGCCGACCACGCACTGATGCGCTACGACGCTGAGCCGCAGGCGTGGACGTACGACGAAGACGCCACCGCCACGATCAACTACACGAGCGGCACCACCGCCCGGCCGAAGGGCGTGCAACTGACTCATCGCAACATCTGGCTCAACGCCACCACGTTCGGCTGGCACCTCGGCGTGCACGATCGCGACGTCTACCTCCACACGCTGCCTCAGTTCCACTGCAACGGCTGGGGTGTGCTCTACGCCGTCACCGGCATGGGCGCCAAGCACGTGATCATCCGCAAGATCGACGGCGCCGAGATCCTTCGTCGCATCGAGCAACACGGCGTCACGCTCCTGTGCGGCGCCCCGGCGGTCGCGAACATGATCCTCGACGCCGCCGCCACCTGGGACGGCCCGATTCCCGGACGCGGCCGCGTGCGGATGGTGATCGCGGGTGCACCGCCGCCCACGCGCACCATCGAACGGATCGAGACCGAGCTCGGCTGGGAGTTCATCCAGATCTACGGGCTCACCGAGACCACGCCGTTGTTGACGATGAACCGGAGCAGGGCCGAGCTCGACGAGCTGACACCTGCCGATCGCGCCGCAAAGCTCAGCCGCGCCGGCGCACCCGCGATCGGCGTCGAGATCCGGATCAGCGCGGACGGCGAGGTCGTCGCTCGCGGCAACCACGTGATGGCCGGCTACTGGGCCCAGCCGGACGCCACCGATGGTGCCATCCACCCGATGAGCGACGACCCATCCGGGCCACCGTTCTTTCACACCGGCGACGGCGGCATCCTCGACGACGATCACTACGTGACCATCAGCGATCGGAAGAAGGACGTCATCATCTCCGGTGGTGAGAACGTCAGCTCGATCGAGGTCGAAGACGCGCTGTTCAGCCACCCGGATGTCGCCGAGGTCGCGGTGATCGGCATCCCCGACGACAAGTGGGGAGAGCTCGTCTTCGCGTTGGTGGTGCGAGCTCCGGGGTCGACCATCACCGACGCCGAGCTGATCGCGTACACGAAGACGAAGCTGGCGGGCTACAAGTGTCCCAAGCAGATCGAGTTCCGGGACGCGCTGGCCCGCACGGCCACCGGAAAGCTGCAGAAGTTCAAGCTCCGCGAGCCGTACTGGGCCGATCGCGCCAAAGCAGTGAACTGACCGCAGTGAACTGACCGCAGTGACACCGACGCCACCCGACCTCGACCGACTCTCACCGAGGGTGATCACTGACTCATCGGTCAGTCAGCACTGACGGACCGCACAGGATCACTATCTGTTGCGTCAGTGAGTAGCAAAGCTTGGCGAGCACTCGTTAGCTTGCCGCCTGGCCCGACGCCAAGGTCGTGCCACAAAGGGATGTGATCAAGCTTTTCTAGCTAGTTCGACTCGACGAGGAGGCGACAGACCGATGGAACGTTTCGACGGAACCGTGAACGCAGGCCGCAAGGGCATGGCATACGACTGGCAGTCGTTGCTCGCCGCAGGCGAAGCGTCAGCGCTCGACACCGAGCTCGCCAACCTCTCCCTCACCTCTCAGTTCGCAGAGTGAGCCGGCACCCGGAACGGGTGCTCGTCCTCGGTTGCGGGTCGGTGGCCCAGTGTGTGGTGCCACTGCTCGTCCGAGATCTCCATATCGATCCTGCACGTCTCACGGTCGTCGACTTCACCGACAACCGCGACCGCATCGCCGATCAGATCGCCGCAGGCGTCACGTACCAGATCGACCGGCTCACGCCGGACAACCTCGACGAGTTCCTCTCGACCCGGGTGTCGAGCGGCGATCTGCTGGTCGACCTCGCCTGGAACATCGACAACCCGACGGTCCTGCAGTGGTGCCGCGACCACGATGTCCGGTACCTCAACACCTCGGTCGAGGTGTGGGACCCGTACGTCGACCTGGCCAACACCAATCCGCTCGACCGCTCGCTGTACGTGCGGCACATGGACCTGCGCCGCATGAAGGCTCGTTGGGGTGACAACAGCGGTGCCACGGCCGTGCTCGAACACGGTGCCAACCCTGGGCTCGTCAGTCACTTCACCAAGCAGGCGCTGCTCGAGATCGCCACCGCGATGCTGCAGCAGGGCGTGGCCGGCGACGCGACGTCGCTCGAGGCCGCGCTCACCACGGCGTCGAACCACCGCACCGGCTTCAACGTCCTGGCGATGCTCACCGGAACCAAGGTGATCCACATCGCCGAGCGGGACACCCAGATCACCGACGTGCCGAAAGAACCGAACGAGTTCGTCAACACGTGGAGCGTCGACGGCTTCTACGAGGAGGGCATCGCCCCCGCTGAGATGGGCTGGGGCACCCACGAGATCCGCCTCCCACCCGACGCCTACGTGCACACCGGCGAGGGCCCGCGCAACCAGATCTGCCTGGCGCGACCCGGCATGGAGACGTGGGTGCGCAGTTGGGTGCCCAGCGGCCCGATCCGCGGCATGGTGGTGCGCCACGGCGAGGCGTTCACGATGTGCGAGCACCTCACCGTCGACGATCCGCTCACCGGCGCCGCCGTGTATCGGCCCACGGTGCACTACGCCTACCACCCGTCCGACGCGGCGATCAACAGCGTGCTCGAGCTACGGATGCGCAACTGGGAGATGCAGCCCGAGCAGCGGATCATGAACGACGAGATCATCAGCGGCCG
>JAYSLK010000856.1:0-4624 GCA_043725585.1 Actinomycetota bacterium | reverse complement strand
TGTAACCCAGGTCGCGGAAGATCTGCGCTGACAGGGGTGCGTCGGCAGCCATCAACAAGCGATCGTCACCCAACAGCACGACGTGCGCGCCGCTCTCTTCGGGCACGGACAGGAAGCGTGGGAAGATCGACGCGTCGTCGACGCACGGGGGGTAACCGATCACCGTGCCGTCGGGAAGTGCGGTCACCGCGGACTTCAGGTGGAGCACCTTGGTGAGCGGCACCGCGATCACCGTGGCACCCACCGGCTCGAGGATGGCCCGCAACTGGCGGATGCCCTCGCCGTTCGTTCGCCCGCTGCGCGCCACGTACACCGTGTCGCCGACCTTCAACACATCGCCACCGTCGAGCGTGCCGGGGGCGCGAATCCGGTTGATCGAACAGCCGAGACCGTCGACCACCTTCTCCACCTCGACCACTTCTGGCTTGCGCTCGTCGGCGCCGGGTCGGCAGATGACTGCCACGTTGCGGTACATGAGCACCGCGTCCTCGATGAACACCGAGTCGGGGCAGTCGTTCGCCGGAGGGACCTCGACGATGGTCCAACCCATGTTGCGAAGGGTGCTGACATAGCCCTCCCACTGCGCGAGCGCCCGCTCGAAATCGACCGGTGCCCGCTCCACGTGCGTGACGAGCCCTTCGGCCAGGCGGGGGCTCGGCCGTCTCACGAGCGCTGTCGTCTGTACCATGCACCCAAGGCTATTGAGATCGGAGACCCGGTGACCGCCAACTCGGGCAAAGCTTCCACGGCGAACACCAACGCCGTGTACAACCACCAGCGTGCAGGCGTGATCAGCGTCGAGTCTGTCGAAGCACCCGAGGTCATCACCTCCGACTGGATCGACGAACAACTCGCTCCCACCTACGCGCGGTGGGGCATGCGCGCCGGTCTGCTCGCCGAGCTGGCCGGCATCAAGGAACGGCGCTGGTGGCCCGAAGGGGTCACCTTCGATCAGGCGGCGGCCCTGGCCGGTCGCCAGGCGATCGAGACGTCGGGCGTCGACCCGTCGGAGATCGGCATGATGATCTCCACCTCGGTCTGCAAGCACCACCTCGAGCCGTCCATCGCGTGTTCGGTGCATCACCAACTCGGCCTGTCGCCGTCGTGCACCAACTTCGACATCGCCAATGCCTGCCTCGGTTTCGTCAACGCGATCCACCTCGCCTCCACCGCGATCGACGCCGGCTTCATCAAGTACGCGCTCATCGTCGACGGCGAAGGCAGCCGCTACACCCAACAGGCCACGATCGAACGCCTCCAGCAGGAGACCGCGACCTTCACCGACGTGTTCGACGAGTTCGCCTCGCTCACCCTCGGTTCGGGGGCGGCGGCGATGGTGCTCGGCAGCCTCGACGACCATCCCGATGCGCACCGAGTGGTCGGCGGCATCGCCCGCGCCGGCACGCAGCACCACACGTTGTGCATCGGCGACCTCGACAAGATGACCACCGACACCAAGCGACTGCTCGAAGCAGGCCTCGATCTGGTGCAGGACGCATGGAAGGACTCCACCGTCGACTTCGACTGGGCGAGCGGCATGGACCGTTACATCATCCACCAGGTGAGTTCGGTGCACACACGGTCGATCTGTGAACGGCTCGGCATCCCCGTCGATTCCGGCAAGGTGCCGCTCACCTACCCGAAGTACGGCAACGTCGGGCCCGCCGCGATCCCGATCACACTCGCCGGTGTGCAGGACGAACTGTCGCCAGGCGAGCGCGTGCTGTGCATGGGCATCGGTTCCGGCCTGAACACGAGCTTCACCGAAATCGTCTGGTGAATCGTCTGGTGAATCGTCTGGTGAATCGCGGACGCTGCTCGGTGGCGAACGCTCGATGAGCGCGCCGGCACTGCCCGGCGCCGACGACTGGAAGCAGTGGGGCGTCGACCCGTCGTGGTCGCGCACGCTCGACGTGACCTCACACGACGGCGGCGTCCACCGCTGGCACGTGCTCGAACGGCGGCCCGCCGACCCGGCCTCCTCGCTCGGAACGATCGTCTGCGTGCACGGCAACCCCACATGGTCGTACCTGTGGCATCCGGTGATCGACCGATTGGGCGACCGCTACCGCATCGTCGCCGTCGACCAGTTGGGCATGGGGTTCTCCGACCGCGTCGGCCCGCGCTCGTTCGCCCAGCGCGTGCTCGACCTCGACGATGTGATCGATGCACTCGGGCTCGACGGTCCGCTCGTGATGGTCGGACAGGACTGGGGCGGTGCCGTGGTGCAGGGCTGGTCGGTCGCACATCGCGACCAGCTCGCCGGGTTGGTCTTGTGCAACACCGGGATCGCCGTGCCCGCCGGTCGTCGAGCTCCTGCGCTCATCCGATTGGCCGCCGCAGGACCCATGACCGACCTGGCGTGCCGGCGCACTCGCCTGTTCGTCGACGGCACCATGTGGCTCTCGTGGCGTCGGATCCCAGCAGCGATGCGACCGGCGTTCCGTGCGCCGTACCGGCGGGCGGCCCACCGCGGCGCGATCCGCGATTTCGTGGCCGATGTCCCGTTCGACGCATCGCACCCGTCGTCGGCGGCGATCGCCCAGGTCGCGGAAACCGTGCGCTCGATCACGGCTCCGGCCCTCCTGGTGTGGGGGGCAGCCGATCCGGTGTTCGACGATTCGTTCGCGCTCGACCTCGCCGCGCGGCTGCCGCACGCCGATCAGCACCGCTTCGATCGAGCCGGGCACCTGTCGCCCGTCGAGGCCGACGTGGCCGGCGTGATCGATGCATGGCTCACCGAACGGGTGCTCGCTCCGTCGACCTCCACCTCGACCTCCACCTCCACCTCGACCTCCGGCACCGCACCCACCTCGTCGACGTCGGACGACGACACCGAGCCACATGACGGGTACCTACCCACGTGGGCCGCGCTCGAGGACCGTTCCGAAGACGACTCGGTGGCGTTCGTCGACGGAGCCTCGGGAGCCGTCACCTCGTTCCGCGAACTGCACCGACGGGTGACGGGCATCGCTCGCGGTCTCGGCGAGCTGGGCGTGAAACCGGGTGAGCGGGTCGCGATGCTCGTGCCGCCGAGCGCCGACCTGGTCGCTGCCATCTACGGCGTGTGGCGTGCCGGAGGGGTGACCGTGGTTGCCGACCGCGGGTTGGGATTGCGGGGACTCGGTCGAGCCGTCCGTGGAGCGCACGTCGATTGGGTGATCGGAGCGCCAGAGGCACTCGCCGCTGCTCGAACGCTCCGTTGGGCGCCGAGGGCGTCGTTCGTCGTCACCGGTGCCCGCACTCGGCTCGGTGCACTGGCCACCCTCGACGACCTCAGCCGGTCGGCCGCCGTGCTGCCGACTCTGCCGCTGCCCGACGATCCTGCGGCGGTGCTGTACACCTCGGGCGCCACCGGGCCGGCCAAGGGTGTGCGCTATCGCCATCACCAGCTGGCCGCGCAACGCGACGCTCTCGCTGCGACCTATGGCATCACCCGCGACGATCGGTTGGTCGCTGCGTTCGCTCCGTTCGCGCTCTACGGCCCGGCACTCGGCATCGCCTCCACGATCCCCGACGTCGACGTCACCAAGCCGGGAACCCTCACCGCCGAGGCACTCGGAGCCGCGTGCGCCTCGGTCGACGCCACGATCGTCTTCGCATCTCCCGCGGCGCTGGCCAACGTGGTCCGCACTTCCACGGTCCGCGACCCTCGTCTCGCCGGTGTTCGCCTTGCGCTGTCGGCCGGCGCACCGGTGCCGGTGGCCACGCTGCTGGCGACCGGTGCGCTCATGCCCGCGGCCGACCTGCACACGCCCTACGGGATGACCGAGTGTCTGCCGGTCGCCGACGTCTCACTCACCACGATCGATGCGGCCGGCCCCGGCCACGGCGTGTGCGTCGGGCACCCCGTGCCGGGCGCCAAGGTGTTCGTCGCCCCGCTCGGTTTCGACGCTGCCATCCCCGTGGTGGCCGTGCCGCCCGGAACGACGGGCGAAGTGCTGGTGAGCACGCCGTGGCTCTCCGACGGCTACGACCGCCGATGGGCCACGGAGCGAGACGCGCGCCCGCTCGATGCTGCCGGCCGCCGCTGGCACCGCTCGGGCGATGTCGGTCACGTCGATGCGCGCGGCCTGCTGTGGATCGAGGGCCGCTCGGTGCACGTGGTGCACACCGACCGCGGCCCGGTGACACCGGTGCCGGTGGAGATCGCCGCCGAACGGGTCGCAGGGGTGCTGCGTTGTGCAGCGGTCGGCGTCGGCCCCGTCGGGTGCCAGGTGCTGGTCGTGGTGGTCGAGACCGACGTGGGAGACGACGGCCTCGCGCCCACCGAGCTCGCTGCTGCCGTGCGGGCCGAGGTACGCCAACCGGTCGCGGCTGCGCTGCAGGTGAGCACGCTGCCCGTCGACATCCGCCACAACACCAAGATCGACCGAACCCTGGTGGCCCGCTGGGCCGACCAGGTGTTGGGCGGCCACAACGCCAGGCGCCCGTGGTGACCGAGCCCCGTCCCGTGAGCACCACCCGCACCATGTGCGGGCCCGGCTCACGACCAGTTCGTGTTCGTGAGCGCCACCCGCAGCATGTGCGGGTGCGGCTCACGGAATTCGGGGGTGCCGGATGAGGGTGCTGGTGACGGGCGGGTCGAGCCTGTTGGCCCAGCGCACGGCCGACGCGCTGCTCG
>JAYSLK010000855.1:0-5869 GCA_043725585.1 Actinomycetota bacterium | reverse complement strand
TCGGATCGGTCACCAGTCCTCCATGAGGGCTTCGAGCTGGGCGACCTGCGGATGGAGCACTTCGGGCACGCTACGGGCCTTCGGTCGTGGTTGCACCCGGCTGATCTGGTCGCCTTGGGGAATGGGTTCCTCGGCGCTGCTGGGCGCGAGCCCCGCCTTGCGCAGGGCGGACATCACCTTGTCGAGCGGGAGGTCGCTGACGGCAACCGTGGGAGCGATGAGCGTGAGCCGCGCGGACCGCACCTTCACTGCGGTGGCCAGGCCGAGCACGTCGTCCGCGGTGACGACCGTGGCCGCAGTGCGTGCGCTGAGACCGCCGCGCTGGCGTTCGACGTCCGCGAGCATCTGTGCCACCACGGGAGCGATCGGCACCGACGAGTTGTCGGTCAGGAAGTCGAGGACGGACCGAGCGGTCTCTCCGGCTGCCATCTCGGTGGCGATGCGGGTGCGGTCGAGACGCAGGACTGCGACGCTTCCCTTCGATTCGGCGGTGCACAGCCGGTCGAGGCGGGCGCGCACGGCAGGGTCGAGGGCTGGCGGCGCGATGACGGAGAAATCGGCCTGCACCACGAAGGTGAGGTCTTGCGCCGGGAGCAGGTCGTGCAGCGAGGCGGGCTCGGTGAGCACCGCGCGAGCGAGCGCTCCCAGGCCCACAGGTCCGTTCGCAGGGCACAGGCCGAGGGTGACCAGATGCGCATGGAGGTGGTCGAGGTCGACTCGCTCGGCCAGGAGATGGTTGGCGCGAACCCACGAGATCAGATCGTCGTGCGGCACGCCATGGCCGTCGGTGAGCGCGAGCAGATCGGCGATGACCTGACGTCGGAGCACCGACTCGAGCGATCGGCTCTCACCGGGTGCGTCGAGGGCGTCGAGCCATGCATCGACGATCTGCACCCATTGGTCGGCGATGCCGAGGCGTCGCCACTCGCTGGTGCGTTCGGCGCTCACCTCGTAGCGGTGGACCCAATTCGCGTTGCGTCCACGGCCGACGAACTCGCTCATCTGGGTGATGAGCCCGAGGCCGAGGGCGAGGTGGACCAGCGGTCCGACATGGTCGACCGGCCACCCCATCCGTTTGGCGACGTCGCGGAGTGCCTTCACGCCGATCCCTCCGGTCTTGAGGCCGGGGATCGGTTCTGCTGCGACCTGGCGGATCAGGGTCTGCAACGTGCTGAGCGCGTCGGGATGCACCGGCGCATGGTGGTCGAGGGGCTTGAGCATGGTGACGGGCGCGGCCGGCCACTGGGCAAAGGTACGGCCGTTGACGGCTGTGAGGGTTTCGAGCCAGAGGCCGACGTGGCGCATCTCGCGTTCGACCCACACCAGACCGATGTCGATGAGGTGTTGGAGTGCGGCCGATTGGGGGGTGAGCTGAGGGCGCGCGCTGACCGGCCGTTGATCGACCGGGCTGTACAGGCGGAGTTGCCACCAGTTGTTGGTGAGCCGGTCGCCGGCGATGCCGCGACCTCCGGCGGCCACGAGCCGGTCGAACATCTCTCGCTCTGGTGGCAGGAAGCTGTCGACGAGCCGCTCGAGCCGCTTGCCCGTCCCGATGATGTCGCGAAGCGCGTCGATGCGCTGCATCTTGCCGATCGGGATCTGCTCGAGCCCGAGGTTCTCGAGGTAGTGACCGAGGTGTTGCTTGGTGATCGTCTGATCGAGCACCATCCGGTCGATCGGTCGGCCGGGTCGAGCGATCATGTCGGCCACCCCGGCCCGAAGCCGCAGTGCTGCCTCGGGTGTGTGTTCCTCGAGCAGGAACCGGTCGACGAGGGCGGCGACCATCCGATGTCGATCCGGAAACGCATCGGGGCCGAGCTCCTGGGCGAGATCGTGCGCTGCGATGGCGCCTCCACGGCTTGCCAACACCACCAGGAGTTGCGCAGAGGCTGCGTCGAGCAGTTCGATCGTGAGCCGGAGCACATGTGGGTTGGCCAGCGCACCGGCCAATTGCTTGCGACCAGGTGCGCGGGTGCTGGCGCCGAGCCACACCCGGAGCGGGCCGGTGCCGACGCACCATGCAGCCAGGTGCGGCTGCAGAGCGATGCGTCGGGCGAGTTCGTCGCCCTCGAGCTCGCTCAGCGCCGCGGCGCGGTCGGCCACGACTTCGTCGATCATGAGCGGGAACCTATCGCCTGGGTGCGATGAGCCGACCGGCCCATTGCCGCGCAGCGTCGACCGTGTTGAGCTGATGTTGACGGTTCGACCACCTCGGTGCGGGTCGTCGACGACACGGATGGAGCCGGGCGGCCATGACACAACACCTGATCTCGCCCACGGCGGCGATGAACATCAGCGGGGTCGACGGGCTCGACGCATGCTGGGCGCTCGACCGATTCTCACACCCCCAGCTGGGCCTCACCAGAGCCGGTCTCCTGCTCGGCCGCGCCACGGTGGGCGGGCTCGGCCACGCATCGGCAGAGTTGGTGGAACGAATGGGCGATGTTGCGAGCCGACAGCAGCTGCCCGATGACCTCGTGCTCGCCGCGGTGCCATCAGCGTCGAAGCTGAGCGAGCAGCTGGCCGGCTGCGTGGCAGCAGCGATCGAGCGTCCGCTGAAACCGTTGCTGGGTGTGCGCGGAGGTGTGTTCGGCAGGCTCGACGGTTCGGTCGGCGGCCGAATCAAGGCCAAGGTTCGCAAGGCGCCGGCACACGTGCTCTTGATCGACGATTCGGTCCGTTCGGGTGACACGTTGAAAGCCTGTGCCGCGATGCTGCGTCAGCGAGGCTCCGCCCACGTCTGGGCCGTGGTCGCGGTCGCGATCCTCGACGCGGGTGACCGCGATCCGATCGCGGGCTGGTGACTGGCGTCCGACCGCTCGGACGAGGGTGTTGATCGGGCCGTTCTCGAGGACTCCCGTGGAATCCCGGAGGTTCTCGAAGAATCTTCGTCGAGGGCTGTCGATCTCGTTGGGGGTCTGCGTCACTAGTTGTGAAGCGGGCCACGAGGTCTGCTCGGACCGAAAATGAAACCGATGGGCAAGGGGATCCCGTTGACGGTGTCGGTGACCACGGTGATCGACGAGCCGGTCACGCCCCGCGCACGCGAGACGCCGGTGTGGTCACACGGAATGCAGCGGGCGTGGACTGGTCGCACGCTCCCGGATGAGCTCGACGGCGGCTGTTCCGTAGATCACCGGGCGCTCCATGAGCCACGCAGGGAAGCGGCGGCGGTGCAGCACCGGAACCTCGTCGACCCGGGCGAAGAAGCGATCGTCGTGGTCTTCGAGCAACGCCACGGCCATGCACGTGAGATCCCGGTTGCACAGCGTGCTGAGCAGCTGTGAGACGAGATCGGCGGTCGCCTGAGCGGCAGACGGACCGCGGCGGCGCTCGACGCCGTCCCACGGACCCTGGCGGCCGGTGTCGGCACGGATGACCGAAGCGGCACGGGTGACCACCACGTAGAGACCGCCTGGGCCCACCACGATCCGACGGTCGACACCGACGACGTCCATCTCGTACCACCCAAAGGGCAGGCCGTCAGCGTGCGAGTCGTCAGGCAGGTGGTCGGCCACAGGGTCGGAGGGCCGCAGCGGGTTCGTCATGGTGGTGTCATCGGTTCGTCAAGGCTTCGTCTGGAGCGAAACCTTGCCGCGACCCGCAGATGCCCCACCTGCAGGTGCGAACGCAGGGTTCACGTGACGGCGCGCACCGCCGCGCCGATCCGTTCGGCGGCGACGGCGAGCGTCGAGGGCTCGTCCTTGCCGAACGCGAGCCGAAGGTGGCTCGATCCCGGTTCGGTGAGCTCGTACATCGAACCTTCCGAGACGCGGACGCCTCGGGCGGCGCACTCGCGTGCGAGTGTGGGCGCGTCGAGACCGGCTGGTAGCTCGACCCACAGTGCCACACCCCCGCGGGGTGGAGTGCAGGTGAGCGTGGGTGCGTGGGTGAGGAGCGAACGCACCAGGATGTCGCGGCGTTCGGCGAGGGCGGCACGCAAGGTGATCAGGTGGCGTTGCCAGCCGGTGGCGAGGAGCAACTCGGCAGCGGTGGCCTGCAGCAGCGGGGCGACGAAGAAGTCGGCGGCCAGCCGGGCGCTGACCAGCCGGGGGAGTGCTGGGCCACGAGCGACGACGGCGGCGATTCGCAGGCCGGGAGCACTCGCCTTGCTGAGGGATCGGATCGAGATGACGTGACCGTGTCGATCATCGGAGATGAGCGGGGGACCCGTCGGACCGTCGAGGTCGAGATCTCGCACCCAGTCGTCCTCGACGACGAAGCAGCCGAACTCAGCGGCGATGGTGAGCACCTCGGCTCGCCGCTCGCGCGACAGCACCGAGCCGGTCGGATTGGAGTGACGCGGCTGGAGGACCACCAATCGGGCGCCGCTGCGAGCGAGCACCTCGGCGAGAGCATCGGGGATGACGCCGTCGTGGTCGGCGGGCACCGGCGTCGGCACGAGACCGCTGAGGGTTGCCGCGACGAGAACACCTGGGTAGCACGGGTCCTCGACGATGACGGCATCGCCGGGTCGTGCCAGCACGCGGAACACGCTGTCGAGAGCCGCCTGAGCGCCGGGGGTGATCAGCACGTCGGCCGAGGTGAAGGGTGACCCGAGCTCGGCAGCGAACACTTCGCGCAGCAACGGGATGCCTTGTGGCGGGCATCGGTCCCACGCATCGGCGCGGCGCGCACATCGCGCAGCTGCCTTGGCCAGCAACCCGTGCGCCTGCAGCGTGGGGTCGGGGAACGCGTTGTCGAGCGCGATGGTGTCGGCCGTACGTGGGTGGGAGAGGTGTTCCAGCCCCACGCGCACGCCAGGCGAGCGGCCCAGCACGATCGTCTGCCAGGAGTGGTCGGTGGTGTGGGTCGCCGTGAGCGCCGGCCGAGCGACGAAGGTGCCATCACCGGGGCGGGTGACCGCTCGTCCCTCCATCACGAGTTGCCGGACCACGCGTTGCACGGTGACAGGGCTCACCGAGAAGCGCTGTTGCAACACACGCACACTGGGCAGTCGTGCCCCGGGGCGTGCGTGTGCGCACGCGTCTCGGAGATACGACTCAACGGTGTTATCCTGATGTGTGACCATCACGGATAACGCTACTCATCTCGAACGAGAAGCGCGCGGCCTCGTGCTCGGCTTCGTCGGGGTGGCCTGCTTCAGCGCATCGCTCCCGTTCACACGAGTGGCCGTTCGTGAGTTCGGTGTCGTGTTCCCGTCGTTCGGCCGGGCGGTGATCGCAGCGGGTCTCGCCGCAGTCGTCCTGCGCATCGCTCGCACCCCACGACCCGGTCGGCACCTCAACGCCAGGCTGGCGATGGTGGTCGGAGGCGTGGTCGTGGGGTTTCCGGCGTTCACCGGCTTGGCGCTCCAGCACGCTCCCGCGGGTCATGGATCGGTGGTCATCGGCCTGTTGCCTGCGGCGACTGCGGGCTGGTCGGTGGTGCGAACGGGTGCGCGTCCGTCGCGACGGTACTGGGCGTTCGCCGCACTCGGCGCCGGAGCGATCCTGGTGCTCACGGTCGCGCGGGGCACGGTCGATGTCGCGCTCGGCGATCTGTACCTGTTGGGCGCCATCGCCTCGGCTGCAGTCGGCTACACCGAAGGTGCCGTCGTCAGCCGGGAGATCGGCGGATGGCAGACGATCAGCTGGGCGGTCGTGTTCGGTCTGCCGTTGACCGTGCCGCTGACGCTGTTGGGGCTCGGTCCGGTGGGCTTCGACGAACCGGTGACGGCGTGGATCAGTCTCGGCTACCTCGGCGCAGTGTCGATGTTCCTGGGGTTCTTCGCCTGGTACGCAGGCCTGGCACTGGGCGGGATCGCGCGCGTGAGCCAGATCCAGTTGCTGCAACCGATGCTGTCGTTGGTGTGGGCCACACTGTTCCTCCACGAACACCTCGATGCGCTGATCGTCGTGGTCGCCGC
>JAYSLK010000854.1:0-2438 GCA_043725585.1 Actinomycetota bacterium | reverse complement strand
CGAACTGGCCGAACTGGTGGCGATGTGGGACGCAGAGGCCGAACGGCACGGTGTGTTCCCGCTCGACGACCGGGGTGTCACGTTGTTCGGTGCCCGCTTCCGGGAGCACTCGCCGCACCCCGAGAACCGGCGATACGTGTACCGACCCCCGATGTCACCGATGCCGGCACAGGCCTCGGCCGCGATCGGTGGGCGCCACGTCGACCTCACCGCCCGGGTCACCCTGGCCGAAGGCGACGAGGGTGTGCTGTTCGCCACCGGCACGCAGAACTCGGGCATCTCGATGTTCGTGCAGAACGGCCGGTTCGTGCTCGACTACAACGCGTTCAGCGCCCACACGATCATCGAGTCGGGCGAGCTGCCGCTGGGTGACGTGGAACTCGTGGTGCGTCTGCGACGCGGCGAAGGCACGCGCGGCACCGCCGAGATCGCGGTGAACGGCGATGTGGCCGCGCATGCCGAGCTGGATCTGTTCATGCGGATGATCTCGTCGATCGGTCCGAGCGTGGGCAGTGACCACGGCTCGGCCGTTTCGGAGCGATACACCGCACCGTTCGAGTTCACCGGCGTGCTCCACGAGATGGTGATCCAGGCCAGCCCCGAGAAGTACGCCGACGTGGCCGCCGCTGAAGCACGGGCAGAGGCTTCACGCCAGTGACGCGGCTCGGGGCCGGCACATCACCCACCACCCCCAGGCATCACGGTCAGGCGTCGATGGCGACATCGAGCCACGACGGCGTCGGAAGATAGGGATTCACCGGCTCGACCATCGAAGCCGCCACGCCGAGCCACAACGGCGTCGGGAGGTAGGGGTTCACCGGTTCGGCCACCCCGACGGACGCTGCTTCCACGTCGGTCCACAACGGCACCGGTAGGTACGGATTCACCGGCCGGACCACCCTGACGGCCGCCGGCGCGTCGGCGTTCGTCCCGTCGTTGTTCCCACAGCCGGCGAACAGCAGCATGAATGCTGCGCAGGTAGCTGTTGCGGTTCGAGTCGTTCGTGTTGTCATGGTCGTTCCCTTTCGTCGTATCGGTCGTCGAGGTTTCGACGGCTCGACCTTCGGACCTAGGCATCACAGGGCGGTCACGGCCCACGATTTGTGTGTGATCTGCTTGAGATGTCGGCGCACTGGGATCACGCTGTGGACATGTCGGCCGGAGAAGTGCCCTCGCGGGTGAACGTGCTCGGCCCGATCGAGCTGATCCGCAGTGCTCCCAGAAGGATCGGCTGCACCGACGGCGATCAACAAGGATGGGCAGACCCTCGCCGCCCTCACCAGTGGCGGGGTATGGGTGTGGGACCGGACCAAGGGGTCGGCGGGAGCCCGCCCGGTCCCCTCGGCATCTCCTGGGATCGCCTTCAGCGTCACCTTGAGTCCGGACGGCACGGTGCTGGTCGTCCCGCACCTCGACTACGCACGAGGGATCACCGAGATCGTGGTGTTCGATGTCGCAACGCTCGCCGTGACGCACCGGATCGAAGCTCAGCGTGGGTCACTCGTGACGATCAACCCCGACAACCGGTGGCTGGCGCTTGCGAGCATCTCGTACCCGCGTTCGCCGACGTTGGAGGTGCTGGATCTGACGACTGGACTGCGATCGAGTCTCGTCGACGAACTGGTCGCGGTGGCCGAGGACGTCGACCCATTGCGAGGCGCGTGGGTCGGTTCGATGTCGTTCTCGCCCGACTCCCGATTGCCCGCTGCGGCCATCCACCGCGGCGCGGCGATGATCTGGGACCTGTCGACGCTGCAGCCGGTCGGGGACCCACTGTCACGCGGCAACGACGCAGTGGTCGACCTCGAGTTCGGCCACTCGAGCGACGTCATCGTCTCCGTCAGTTCGTCGAACGACATCTCCGTGCGAAACGTCACGACCCGCGAGCTGGTCGCGCCGGTGATGCAGAGCCCGTCCGGGTTGTCGATCGGCCTCGCCGACAGCCCCGACGGCACGAAGCTGCTGTCGGGTGGCAGCGACACCGATCTCGGCGTCGAGACCTGGACCACCGACCCGCCACAGTGCGTGCACATCTGTGCGAGCTCGCCGGTCGATCGCTCACCGACGACGAATGGGCCCGTTTCGGCACCGACTCGCCGACGCCCCGATGCTTGACCTGATCAGGCTTCGTCGGCGATCCGGCCTTGAACCCGCGACACCCGTCGGCTGCCGCGCGGCGGATCGCAAGCTCGCCTTCATGAGGTGACCCGCCAGTCAGCCGGCTCGATCGATGCGGCCAGCACGGCCAACCTCCGACACCGCACATCCCATCGATATCGACGAACGGCAGAGATGGCGAGCGAGATGCCCATGATCCACATGACGATCGAAAACGGGAACCTGCGATCATCGAGTGCGCCCACCAGCCTGGCCGTCTCCGTGGTGTGATCGACCTCGACGAACACCCGCTCACCGATGCGGAGTCGGCTTGCGTCGTC
>JAYSLK010000853.1:0-1752 GCA_043725585.1 Actinomycetota bacterium | reverse complement strand
TTCGGTTCGGTCGACGCGACTCCACTGTTCGTCGTCCTGCTCGGGGAACTGTCCCGTTGGGGGCTCGCGGAGGAGGTGCTGCTCGACCTGCTTCCTCACGCCGATCGAGCCCTGGACTGGATGCGTGACTATGGCGACCGCGACGGCGACGGCTACCTCGAGTACCTGACGACCTCGGAACGGGGGCTGGTGAACCAAGGATGGAAGGACTCAGGTGATGGCATCCGCTACAACGACGGTCGCATCGCCGTCGCGCCACTGGCGCTGTGCGAGGTGCAGGGCTACGCCTACGGGGCGTACCGCGCTCGCGCATCGATCGCGGAGCGCCTGGGGCGCGCCGACGAGCAGGCCGAGTTCTCGTTGATGGCCGAGCGGTTGAAGGAGCGCTTCAATCGCGACTTCTGGGTGAAGGAACACGGGTGGTTCGCGGTCGCGCTCGGTCCGGACAAGGAACAGGTCGACTCGCTGGCCTCGAACATGGGCCATTGCCTGTGGAGTGGCATCGTCGCCGACGAGCACGCCGCGGAAGTGGCCCGCCGCTTGATGTCGCCGCCGATGTGGAGCGGGTGGGGCATTCGCACCCTCGCCAGCGACGAGGCCGGGTACGACCCGATGAGCTACCACTGCGGCACCGTGTGGCCTCACGATGGTGCGTTGTGCGCAGCGGGGCTTCGCTCGTATGGGTTCGCCGCAGAAGCGCTCACCATTGCGCGTGGGCTGTTTGCCGCATCCGACGCCTGGAGTGGGCGACTGCCAGAACTGTTCAGCGGCCTGGACGAGGCCGACGTCGGCACCCCCGTGCCGTTCCCCACGTCGTGCTCGCCGCAGGCGTGGGCGGCCGCAACGCCGTTCCTGCTGCTGCGCACCATGCTGGGTCTCGAGCCCGACGACGACGTGGGGCTGACCATCGACCCGATCCCTGGTGCCATCGACGACGACATGCACTTCCTCGGCGTCCGACGGCTGGAACGAAGGTTCGATGTTCGCGTCGACGAGGGCAAGGCGACGATCACCGAGTGGGCCGAAGACCGCGTCTCCTGAGATGCTCACCGCAGCTCACGCGACGATCAGTACCGTGCGCTGCCCGAGCCTTCGCCCCGGGGCAAGTGGCGTCGGAGGGCCTCCGCGACACCGAGGCCCGACGCGGCCGACGTGAGCTCGACCCCGGCAGCGCGCACCGCTGCATCCGCGTTGGCCACGCCGATGGCGATCGCAGCGATGGCGAACATCGGGAGGTCGTTGGCGGCGTCACCGATCGCGATGACTCGTTGCTGCTCCACGCCCAGCTCGGCAACTGCCGCGCGCAGGCCTGTGCCCTTGTCGCAGCCCTCGGGCGCCAGCGCGACGGACCCCTTGTTGACGACGAGGTGACGCTGGCTGCCCGTGGCCACGCGCACCGCCTCGATCGTTGCGATCCAAGCAGAAGGGGCGCCCACCACGACGTGTCCCACGTCGAGGTCGGGAACTCCCGCCGCGAGCAGCCCGGCCACGACGACCGGCTCGACCGGCTCGGCGAGCAGCTCCAGCTTCCCGGTGGCCACCTCGACCAGTACGCCGCCCTCCTCGCACACGACTCGATCGCACAGGGCGAGCACGGTTGGCACCACGCGCTGCAGGCTCTCCCAGCGCCGGCCGGTGACGATGATCAGGGTGTGACCGTCGGCGCGTGCTTGCTGCAGCGCCCGTGTCGCCGCCTCGGCCACCACCCCGCCGTCGTACAACGTGCCGTCGACGTCCACCGCGATCACCATT
>JAYSLK010000852.1:0-3339 GCA_043725585.1 Actinomycetota bacterium | reverse complement strand
GCTGCCGCCCTCGCCGCCCGCGACTCCGGTCTCTGACCGCGACCTGTAGCCGACCGCTCGTCATGCACGTTCACCAGCGAATTCGCCTTGGAACGACGGTTCGCTGGCGTTTGCCTACGCCGCAGGATGACGGGCAGTTTCACGACGCCAACTCGACCTCGACGGGCAGCTGAGCCCGGAGCCATTCGGGGAATCCGTCTTCGAGGCGCCGCGCCCGTCGGCCGAGCCGGTGAAGGATCCGCACTGCGTCGTCGGCCATGACGCAGTACGGGCCTCGGCAGTAGGCGACGACCTCGATCTCCAGGGGGATCGCGTTCAGGCTTTCGACGAGCTGCTCGATGGGAATCGAGCGGGCGCCGGCGATGTGTCCTGCGATGTACTCCGGCTGTGGTCGGACGTCGAGCACGACCACGTCGCCGGCGACGATCCGTTCCGCCAACTCGTCGCGGCCGATCTCCTGCAACCGGGACCGGTCACCGAGATATGCGGCAGCAAGGGCATCGAGTGCTGCGTGGTGCGCGGCAGCGACATCACGCAGCGCCGCCCACAGTTCGACCACACGCTCCGACGCCAGCCGGTAGTAGATCCGGTTGCCGTCGCGGCGAGTGGTCACGAGCCCGGTCGTGGCGAGCGTGCGGAGGTGGAACGAGGCGTAGGCGATGCTCTGTCCGATCTCGTCGGCGAGCTCTTCCACGTGCCGTTCGCCTTGCGCCAGTACGTCGATCAGCTCCGCCCGGCGGCCGTTGGCGATCGCCTTGGCGACCTCGGCGAACCCGTCGAACAAGCAAGGGGCCGCAATGTGTAGCCCAGAGTTACTGCAATGTGTCGTCTGGCGAAGGGTTGTGTGCCCGTGCCAGGCGGACGTTGGACGACCGTGGAGCTATCGGGTTGGTCCAGTCAAGCGCTGTTGGCGGATCGTTGAGCCCGTCAGACGACTCTTCGTAGTTCGTCTACGGCTTGGTCGATCGCCTGGACGGCTCGTCCGATGTCCTCTTCGGTGGTCTCACAGTTCGACACTGCTACTCGCAGCAGTCGTTGCCCTCGCCAGACAGTTCCACCGAGCCACACCGATCCGTCCTGCTGAATGTGGCGTTCGACAGCGTTCGTGAAGGTGGTGTCACCGACACGGATGAGGACTTGGTTCAGCACTACATCGTTGACTACCTCGACGCCAGGGATCTGTCCCACGTCCTGCGCAAGTCGCCTGGCAAGTCGACAGCAACGATCGATGAGATCGGCGACACCCGATCGTCCGAGTGCACGGAGAGCGGCCCACGTGGCGAATCCGCGCGCTCGACGCGATGACTCCGGCACAAAATCGCCGCCGCCGAACTCCCTGCCGACAACTTGCCCGGTCAGGTACTCGGCTGTGTAGGCCATGGCGGTGGCATGAACATCTGGGTGAGCGCAGAAGGCGTAGCCAGAGTCGTACGGAACGTTGAGCCACTTGTGCCCGTCGCAACCCCACGAATCGGCACCCTCGAGCCCGTCTACGAGATGAGTCAACGCAGGACTCGCCGCGGCCCACAACCCGAAGGCACCGTCGACGTGAAGCCAGGCGTCCACGCGTCGAGCCTCGTCCGAAATCCTCGCGAGGTCGTCGAACGCGCCAGTGTTCACGTTGCCGGACTGGGCAACGACGATCGTCGGGGCGTCAGGCTCCAGGTCGAGGATGCCTCGCAACGCGGACGCATCCATCGCGCCATCAGGGCGGGCAGGCACGACCACGATGGCCTTCTCACCGATCCCCAGCAGCCGCAACGATCGGTCGACGGTGGCGTGGCGTTCCTCACCAACCACGACTCTGATAGGCGGCGCTCCGAACAGCCCGTCGGTGCCGACATCCCAGCCGCGATTCTGCAAGATCTTCCAGCGCCCAGCGGCCAATCCGACGGTATTGGCCGCCTGTGCCCCAGTCACGAACCCGGCCGACGCCGACATCGGAAGACGCAACAGCTCCTTCAACCACGCACCGGCGACATCCTCGAACGCCAACGCTGCGGGCGACAGCGCCTCGTTGAACGCGACCTGATCCCACCCGCAGGCAAGCATGTCCGCCGCCAACGCGGCATCGAGCGAACCTCCCACCACGAAACCGAAATAGCGTGGTCCCGCTGACGCCATCAGCCCCGGCCCCGCACGCTCGATCAGCTCAGCGACAACCTCGGTCGCGGAAGCGCCGGCGTATGGCACGGGCCCCGGCATGCCCGCCCGGATCTCCGCTCGAGTCGACCGGGGCGCGACTTGCGTCAGATCCAGACCCCTGCGATAGGCGGTGACGTGGTCCGCCACGTCCCGGAGCACCACACTCAGGTCGACCATCACGCGATGGTACGTCGCCGCGAACCCACCCGAGTCACAGTAGGTGTGTGCGAGCGCCGAACTCGGCGTCAGGCCGACTCCACCCGCATCGACGATCAGACTCAGCGCGAACCGAGGCACGTCCGGCGAAGCACCGTCAATCGCCCGGACCGGCTTGCGAAACACCCAACATCGGTGCATACTGGACGTGCCTCGGGCAAGCGCCCCTGGAAGTGGACCCGGTTGCCCACCCGTAGGTGGGGGAACCGGGTTCTGCGCGTTACGGCCGAAGTTCGATGACTCGCTGCATGAGCGGCTCGATGAGGACCTGCCAGTGCGCACCTGCACCCGCGGCCCACGTGATGCCGTCGGCGATGCCCAGCATGGCTTCACGCCGGGCCGTGCGGTGCTCGAAGACGAGCGGCGGCTCGGGCTGTCTCAGCCTCGAGATGATCCGCGCGTCCTCGCGATCGTCCTGCCGGCTTTCAAGGACGAGACGGTCGACCCGCTGCGACTGTATTTCGCTCACGAGCGCAGCCAGGCACGCTTCGCGGGCGACGAACTCGGTGATGCCATGCCTCCGGTTACAGACGACGACGAACGCTTGTACCGGAAGTTCGGCGATCGACGCCAAGAGGATTCGCTTCTGCGCATCGACCTCGTTGTTGAAGTGAAGACGGCGACCGCGCGTGGGTAGGGCCCCGATGGCTGCCCGGGTCGCTGCCAGATCGCGAGCCTCGATCAGCACGCAGCCCATGAGGTAGCGCTGGCCGCGGATCGACTCGTCGACGAAGGCGTCGGTCGGGCGGAATCTCCGGCTCACTTGGCGTCTCCCCTCAGGATCGCGCCGAGGCCTGCGGCGACGGCTTGGTCGGCGGCGGCGAAGGCGTGGGCGTAGACGCGCAACGTCATCGCCGGGTTGGCGTGGCCGAGGCGGCCGGCCACCGTGCGGACGTCATGGCCTTGGCCGATCGCGACCGTGGCCGACCAGTGGCGGAGATCGTGGAGGCGCCATTTCGGGTCGATGCCTGACATTTG
>JAYSLK010000851.1:0-1683 GCA_043725585.1 Actinomycetota bacterium | reverse complement strand
TTCCCGAGGTCACGCCTGTTCGTCGGCACGTCGGTCGGCACGTCGTTCCGGATGTACCCCCGCGATCTGCGCCAGGTGATCGAAGGATGGACCAAGGGTCTGGCGATCGGCTTCGACGCAACGCCGTGGTGGGCCACTGCGCTCGTCGCCGCCTGGGTGACGTCACTCGCCGGTGGCGCCGTCACCTCGGCATGGTGTGCGGTGGCGTCGATGGCGCAGTTCGCCGTGTTCGCCCGACGCGCCGGCAGGTTCACGTGGTGGGCGACCGCGATGTTCCCGGTTTGGGTGGCGCTCCTGGTCACCGTGTTGGTGCGCAGTTGGTGGCGTCGCCGCTTCGGCGGCGCGGTGACGTGGAAAGGACGAGTGTTGCGTCCCGATCAGGAGACGGGCTGATCCGAGGGCGGTGTGGTGACGGCGGCCTCGGCTTCGGTGGCGGCGACAGCAGCCGCGATCGCGGCCGGCGAGGTGCTGGGCACGAACACCCGCTCTCGGTAGAAGCGAAGCTCGGCAACGCTCTCGCGGATGTCGTCGAGGGCCCGGTGGGTGCCGACCTTGTAGGGGCGGCCGCTGTTGAGCCCTGGATACCAGCGCCGGACGAGCTCTTTCACGCTGCTCACGTCGATGCTCCGGTAGTGCAGCCAGTTCTCGATCTGCGGCAGGTACGCGTCGAGGAAGCGGCGGTCCATCCCGATCGAGTTGCCGCACAGGGGCACCTTGCGGGCTTCAGGAACCCATTGCTTGATGAACTCGAGCGTCTGCGCGCCCGCGTCGTCGAGGGTGATCGTGCTGGAGCGAATGGCATCGAGGAGGCCGCTCTTGGTGTGCATCTCGACCACGATCGGTTCCATGAGCGCCAACGCATCCTCTGGCTGATGGATCACGAGGTCGGGTCCCTCGGCGACGACGTTGAGCTCGTCGTCGGTGATGAGCGTGGCGATCTCGACGATGACGTGCTTCGACGGCTCGAGTCCCGTCATCTCCAGATCCATCCACACCAGCACGAGCGGCAAGACTACGCCACGATGACCGCGCCCGACACCCCGCAGCCCATTCCCGTCAAGCTCGCCGCCACGGTGATGCTCGTGCGGGACCGCGAGGACGGTGGGGCCGGGGTCGAGGTGTTCATGCTCCGACGCACGCTCTCGGCCGCCTTCGGCAGCGGGATGTACGTGTTCCCAGGAGGAAAGGTCGAGGCCCACGACGGCGAGGACCTCGAACGGGCTCACCGCCTGGCTGCGATCCGGGAGTGCTTCGAGGAGGCGGGAGTGCTCCTCGCACATGATCCCAGCGGCAACACCGTCGTCGATGGCCACCCCGCACTGTCGGCTCGGGTGGGGGTGCACGATGGCACGATCGACCTCGTCGAGCTGTGTGAGGAACACGAGCTCGTGCCCGCGATCGACCGCTTGGAGTGGGTAGCACATTGGATCACGCCGAAAGGCGAGGGTGCTCGCCGGTTCGACACCCGTTTCTACCTGGCCCCGGCTCCTGCCGGCCAGCATTCCGTGCACGACGACAACGAGACCATCGCGAGCATGTGGGTCGCGCCGCGAGACGCGCTCGGACGGGCGACGGCTGGCGAGCTGACCATGATGCCGCCGACGGTGGCCAACCTGGAGTTCCTCGCACGGTTCGGCTCCGTCGACGAAGCGATGGCCGCCGCCCGGGCGATGCCGGCGCCGC
>JAYSLK010000850.1:0-4320 GCA_043725585.1 Actinomycetota bacterium | reverse complement strand
GAAGGCCGACCGTTTGGATGGCCTGCTCGGTGAGGCGAGCCACTTCGCTGCGAAGTACGGCATCTTCGCTGATGGGGTGTCGCCGTGGACGGCGAGTCTGCCGGCGGGCTGGGACGAGCGGTTGGTGAGGATCGAGGATCCTGACAGCGGCGCGGTCGGCCTGTGTCTGCACCCGGTCGATCTGTGCGTGGCGAAGGTGTTGGCTGGTCGTTCGAAGGACGTTCGGTTTCTGTCGGCGGTGTTCCGGGCCGGTCTCGTCGATCCTGACGCGGTCACTGCCCGGCTCGGCACCGTTGCGCTCCGCCCGAGCGAGAGCGGAGCGCTGCAGCATGCCGAGCGTCTCCTCGACGCGGTGCCGCGACGCGATCTCTACGCGAAGGGCCCGGCTGTGGCGACGGCCGACATCGAGCGTTGCGGGGAGCGACTCGCACGGATGCGGGATGCGTCGGTGTTGTGCGGCCGCACCAATCGGGATGGTTCGGTGTGCCGGAACCCTCGTCGGGACTGCGCCGACCATCCCTGAGGTACCCGGCTGGCGCCTGCTGTGCTGATGCCGAAGGTCGGCGACCGAGCAGCGCCGGGAATGGAACGATCGGTTGCCGTGCCGCTACTCGCCGGTGGTGAGTGCCTGGTAGGCGGCGGCGAGGTGGTCGGTGACGGGTGTGGAGCGAACCTGTACGTCGAGAGGGCCGAGTCGTGTGAGTGTCTCGGCGGTGTCGGTGGTGGTCCACGGGTCTGGCTCGTGTGCGGGGTGGGGCAGGGGCGCGCCGGGCACGAGGGGCCACCATGGTGCGACGGCGCTGCGGGTCTCGCGGGCGCTCGCGTCGGTGGCGAGATGGGCGAGCACGTCGCTGCGGGTGCGTCCGCGCCAGGTGAGCAGGAGCCATGGGTCGTCGTCGAGGCGGTCGGCGAGCACGTAGAGCACGGCTGCGAGGTGCTTGCAGGGGTTCTCCCAGTCGGGGCACGAGCAGGTGGCGTGGAGGTCGTTCCATCGGCGCGGCAGCAGGGTCACGTTTGCTCGGGTGAACACTGCTTCGAGTTCGGCGGGGACCTCGCCGGCGAGGAGGCGGGCGGGGATGTTGAGGGTCGAGTCGATCTCGTGTTGAACGGTGCGCCACTGCTGGTCGGTGAGCGGGGCGAACGACACGTGACAGACGTACGGGGTTCGGCGTGATCCTTGGACCTGGGCGAGGACGGCTCCGGGTTGGACGTCGAAGGAGACGAGTTGGCCTTGGCGGGCGTAGCGGCGGCCGCGGGTCATCCGTGCGCCGAGTCCGTAGGAGTCGAGGAGCTCGATCAGGCGGTTCGACCACCAGCTGTCGGCCATCGCGCCGCGTTGCTTGCGGGTGGCGATCCCATCGTCGGCGGGGAGCGGTTTCGATGCCGGGTAGGTCCGCCACGGGTCGTCCCACGAACGCTTCCGGGTTGGCATGTCAGGTCTCCTCGTGGGAGGGGTCGTAGGTGAGCAGGCCGCGTAGCTCGTCGGTGGACAGTTCGGTCAGCCAGGTCTCGCCGGTGCCGACGACCTTGCCGGCGAGCGCACGTTTGGTGGCAATCATCGTGTCGATTCGTTCTTCGACGGTGCCGGAGCTGACGAGCTTGTGGACGATCACGTTGCGGTGCTGGCCGATCCGGAACGCTCGGTCGGTCGCTTGGTCCTCGACGGCAGGGTTCCACCACCGGTCGAGATGCACGACATGCGACGCTGCGGTGAGGTTGAGCCCGGTGCCGCCCGCCTTGAGTGACAGCAGGAACAGCGCAGGTCCGGTGATCGACTGGAACTCGGCGACCATTTCGTCGCGCCGTTTGCGGGTCGTGCCACCGTGCAGCCAGAGCACGGGCACCGGGTACCGGTTCGCGAGGTGTGGCACGAGCAGGTTGCCCCACTCGGTGAACTGTGTGAAGCACAACGCCTTGTCGCCGGCGGCGATCAACTCGTCGAGCAGTTCCTCGACACGGCTGAGCTTGCCTGATCGGCCGTGCAGGGCACTGTGGTCCTTGGCGAAGTGGGCTGGGTGGTTGCAGACCTGTTTGAGCTTGGTGATGCCGGCGAGCACGAGCCCGCGTCGTTGCTGGGCGTCGGCCTCGTCGGCCTTGGCGAGCAGGTCGTCGACGACCGCTTGGTAGAGGGTGGCCTGTTCGCGTGTGAGTGGGCAGTGTTCGGTGATCTCGATCTTGTCGGGGAGGTCGTCGATGATGCTGCGATCGGTCTTCAGGCGGCGGAGCACGAACGGTCCGGTGAGTCGTTGCAGACGTGCAGCGACCTCGTCGTCTCCGTTGCGTTCGATCGGGATCGCGAAGCGTTCCTTGAACGATGTCATCGAGCCGAGCAGTCCGGGGTTGACGGCCTGCATGATCGCCCACAGCTCGCTGAGCCGGTTCTCGACCGGGGTGCCCGTCATCGCGATGCGCCGAGCGGCGCGCAAGCGTTGCACCGCTTTGGCTTGGGCGGTGTAGGGGTTCTTCACCTGCTGGGCTTCGTCGAGGGTGATCCGTCCCCACTCGACGGCGGCGAGGTTGTCGATGTCGCGGGCGAGCAGGCCGTAGGAGGTGAGCACCACATCGTGAGTTCGGCACACCTTGGTGAAGGCCTTCACCGTCTTGGGCCGTGACGGACCGTGATGCGCGACCACCCGAAGATCCGGTGCGAATCGGGCGAGTTCGCGTTCCCAGTTGCCGAGCACCGATGTCGGACACACCACCAATGTCGGTCCTTCGACCGGGTCAGCGAGCACGGTGGCGATCAGCTGCGCGGTCTTGCCGAGACCCATGTCGTCGGCCAGGCATGCTCCGAGTCGCAGCTGTCCGAGGAACCGCAACCACCCGACACCACGCGCCTGATAGGGGCGCAGCGTGCCATCGAAACCGTCGGGCCGGGTCACGGGTTCGGCCCTTTCGTGCAGTGCAGCGTCGAGGAGCTCGCCGAGCCATCCACCCGCGCTGACCCCGGTGGCCACGGCGCCGCCGGGAGCGGCGATCGATGGCAACCCCAGGCCGGTCCGGACCAGATCGCCGACGGTCGCCTCGCCCGCCTGGCCGGCGGCGCGCAACAACCCGGCGACCTCATCGGGGCGGAGCAACACCCACTGGCCGCGCAAGCGCACCAGCGTGCGCTTCGCTGCGACGGCACGTTCGAGCGCGGCCACATCGGCTGTGGTGAGCCGCTCGTCACCCAGCGCAGCCTCCCACGTGAACCCGACGATGTCATCGAACCCGAACCCCGCCGACGTCACCGCCTCGACCGATTTCGTCGACTTGGTCGTCTTGGCCCGAACGCCGAGCCGGCGGCTGTTCGACCACCATGTCGGGACCAGCAACTGCACCCCAACCGCGTTGAGCGGACCGACACGTTCGGTCAGCACCGTCACGAGCGATGCCTCGTCGATCCGGATCGGACCGGGAACGGCCTGATCGAGCAGACCTGCGAGCTCGGGCGCGACACGCACCGCCCGCCCGAGCGCGGCAAGCAGCGCTTCGCGTGCGTCATCAGCGATCGGAGACGCACCCCCGAAGACCTCAGCCGCCGCGACAACAAGACTCGACTCGTCGACATCACACGCGAACGGTTCGATCCCCCACGACCGCTCGCGCCCCTCGGGCTCGACCACGTGGAGACGGAGCGCCACGGTGCCGATGCCGGCCAACGCGCCACGAACCCACTCGATCAGCTCCCCTCCGAGAGCCTCGACCTTGGCGAGGTCGGTGCCTGCCGGCAACCACGGATCGGCGCTCGACAACGACCGCAACCACAGCTCCGGCACCGCTCGACGACCGGCCGTCCTCCCGACGAGCTCGATGCCAGCGATGCCCAGCCGCTCCCTGACCTGCCGATCGACCTCGAGCGACAAGAGCTGCGCGGCGTCACGATGCGACACGACGTCGTTCGTCGCTGCGACGAGTGATGCAAGCAGCGCCCGATCACCGGCAGTCGGCAACGGCCACCACCACGAACGGGCCCGACCGTCAGTACCGACCTCGACGCCAGGGACGACCCGGCCAGTGCGAACGAACCACGAGGCGACACCCTCCACCTGACGCCCTTCGGGTGACGGTGGGTCGCTTGCTGCGATGCCGACCCTGTCAACGCTCACCGCCACGGCGAAACCGTACCGGAACCGGACTGCCTGCGGTGTTGTTCGTGAGCTCAGCGGGTGGGTCGGAAGCGGTCGAACCAGGTGGTCGGTGGAGGTGATCATTCACCGGTGGTGTTGCAGTTCGATGCCATCGAGGGCGGGTTCTAGAGGTCGTCGATGTCGATGTCGTCGACGAGTTCGTCGCGTGCAACTTCGGGTGCGATGGCGAGATCGTAGCCGGGGTCGG
>JAYSLK010000849.1:0-3038 GCA_043725585.1 Actinomycetota bacterium | reverse complement strand
GGCTCGCGAGTTGCTCACCGAGGTCTACAACGCCGTCGACTTGGCGCACGCGAAGCGACGGTTGATCGTGTTCTTCCAACACGCCGCCAACGCGGAGGTGCCCGAACTGACCCGCCTCGCCCGAACGATCGACCGCTGGCGCGACGAGGTCCTCGCCTACCACTCGACCGGCGGCGCATCGAACGGACCCACCGAAGCCGTCAACCTTGTGATCGAGAAGATCCACCGCATCGGCCACGGCTACCGCAACTACGACAACTACCGCCGACGCCTACTCCTGGGCTGCGGCATCCAATGGGCTACCGTCCCTACCTACAGAATCATAGGCCGCAACCCAGCGTTGGCCGCGTAGAGCCCCATTATCACGGAGTTAGGCGGACTTCCCGAAACACCTACCGGCTTGCAACCGGCGAGTTCGGGCGATCTGGGAGCTCAGCTGCCGTTTGTGAACAACAGTTCAGCTGTCGGTACAGCTAGCAGCGAGGGGTCGCTCGACAGATCGGCCATACCCTCGTCGTCATAGCGTGCCTTCAGCTGCACGTCCCCGCTGATGATCCACAGTGGCGTTCCGGTCACGCCGAGCGCTACCAGATGTGCCTGGTCAGTCCATTCGAGTGAATTCTCGTCCTCGGACTCAACGGCGGGCGGGAAGCCGCCGTCCATCCACCAGAGCAACGCGACACAATCGTGTGTGCAGCGGTCATCGAACTCGGCGACCGCGCTCTGAGGAGTGAGTCCGGCCAGTGCCTCGACCTCCCCATAATAGTCGTCTCGAACTTGCAGCGAAGGCAAGCGCTCGGCCATCGAGTCGCCGTCTCGAGCGGTCGTGATCAAATCAGCTACTGCTCCGCAGAGCTCCGGTGCGGACGCACACGACTTAGGTGGCCAAGGAAGACGGTCCCCCTCGGCCGCCTCGCTGCCGCTCGTGCATCCGTAGACCATCAGCAGCGCCGCCACCACAGGCAGGCGCAAGTACGCTCGAGTCATCCGAGTCCCTTCGTATCGGCATTGCCGCCAAGTGGGGCGTCGACGTAGGTGCCGTCTGAGTAATAGAAAGTTGTCCCAATGTTGGGCGTCGACAAGCGCGCTGACAGAATTCCGGCCGCATCTGCGTCAGGCGACACCTGGGATAGCTGCGCATTTTGACTATTGTTTCGAGTCATCCTCAGTGTCATCACTTCGAAACTCGTGCCGGTCAGCGTTCCATCCGCATCAAAGTGTCCGACCACGAAATAGCCTTGAACATTCCATTCGGAAGGCTTTTCCGGATTGTTCGTGTCCGTTCCAATGTTGCGGTAGTCAAACAGATTCACCCCTGCATCTACAGCGTCTCCGGCCCAGCCTGCCGCCACCATGGCCGCGGACTCAAGGTTCTGCAAAGCCCAATCTTCAAGGGTGTAGATGTTGGGGACTGGTTTGCCGGGCTCGAAGTCGCCAGCTACGCCAACGAACGTCGCTGTCGAGTATGCACCTGAATCCTCGCGAAATGGGTCACCACCGTAAGCCTTTTGGAGGGCCGTCGGCTCCACATATGCCGAGCCCTGATAGTAGGAGAACTCTTCTCCGAGCATGAACTGCTGTTCTGACCCAAAGAGCCGCCGCTCATCATCACCACCCATCGACTCGGAGAATTTGGTATCCCGATCGTAGTACCGAGTCTTTGCCTCGGCCCCAGCGGACTTCGCGACTGCATTCATATACGCCTGTCGTTCTGCTGAATCGTGGGCGCTTCCACAAGAGCTTCCAGAGCTCGTAGCTCCGCAACCTGCCTCGAGTCCGGTTGGGTCGCTGTATGTGGTGGGGTTTCCCGCGCCGTAGATGTATGGCGTTCCGGTCTTCCCGACCAGCGGATCAACGGCGGTGAATGCCGCAATGGCCGGGTCGTAGTAGCGGTTGTTGAGGAACACTGAGCATCCGACACGAGTTGGCGCCCAAGTCGTAGATGCCGCGACGGCTGACCTGCGACAACGGGCCATCCGACCCCGACGCCCACTCCCCCAACCAGCTGCGGTCGACCGAAAACGCGCGGACGCGTGTTTCCAGGTTCGAGGGTCAGCCGCCGCGGACGCGTTCACGCCGGTCAGCTTGCCACACCCGTCCACGCACGCTGGATCGTCGCCGCCGACGCTGCCGCCGTGGCGGTCAGGTGCTGTGGCGGCGTTGCTCGCGTTCGGCTTGTCGGCGTTGCGCCCGGTTCAACACCGGCGCAACCGTAGGAGCCGGCGACGGTGGTGGGGTCTGTGGCGGTGGCAGCGGTCTGCTCGGCGGCGCCGGTGGTGTTGGCGCGCGGGCGGATCGTGCGGCCGCCGCCGTTGCGGCGGGTGTGTCGTCGGGTGGGGGTCGGGTTCGCTGGAGACGGGCGATCGTGGTGCGGGCGGCAGCGAGCTCGATCACCATCCGTTCAAGCCGGGCGCGCAGACGGGCGTTCTCGGCGGCGAGGTCCCGATCGACGGTGAGGTGTTTCTGACTCAACGCGACTGTTGCTGGGGTGATTCAGACAGCAGGCGAGGGTTGTTGGCGGGTTGTTGTTGGTGATCGTAGTCGGCTGGGTCATGGCTGGTTCCGTTGGGTGCGGTGCCAGTTGCGGCGTTGTTGGTCAGCGGCGCGCATTCCGTCGGCGCGGGCTGCTCGGATGGTGTCGCCGCGGCCTTCGTGTTCGTCGTTGGGAGTGACGTAGCCGATTGCTTCGTGGAGCCGGACGGTGTTGTAGTGGTGCCGGATGCGTTCGAGTTCGACAATCAGGGTTGCGGGGTCGGTGATGCCCGTCAGGTGGGGGTGTTCGCATTTCAGGTGTCCCCAGAGTGTTTCGATCCAGGCCTGGTCGGTTGGTGTTGATGGTCGCCCGAAGTGTTGGGCGATCGACATCAGGGCCATGAACTTGCGGGTGTCGTCGCCGCGCATCTCGGTGCCGTTGTCCGAGATCGCGAGGAGCATCGGGATGCTGTCATCGTCACTGGGGATCGGGGTGTCAGGGTTCTCGAGGCGGGCTTCGAGCTCGCTGGTGAGTAGGCCTTCGGCTCGGAGGGCTTTGAGGAACA
>JAYSLK010000848.1:0-2001 GCA_043725585.1 Actinomycetota bacterium | reverse complement strand
TCGGCCATGATGGCCTCCTTCGTGGACGGGGTCCGGTGGGACCTGCGGCCGTCAGGCCGCAGCCTCCGACATGCCGCGGCGCTCGGCCTCGGCATCGGGCAGACGGATGAGCTTGTGGCGGACGATGTCGTCTGCGATGCGGAACGAACGCTCGAGTTCGTCGAGGGCGCCGCCGGTCGCGAAGAGGTTCATGACCACGTAGTAGCCATATTCCTTCTTGTTGATCGGGTACGCGTACTGACGGCGACCCCACCAATCGGGCTTGCCGTGCACCGAGCCACCTGCTGCGGCGATCGAGTCGGTGACCGACTTGATCCACGCCCGGGCGGCGGTGTCTTCGAGGTCACCATCGATGATGACCATGAGTTCGTAGGCACGCTGCATGCGTGTGGAACCTCCCTTCGGACCCGATGCTGTTCCTGCAGCCGCGGGGCCCCGTGATGGGGCAGGGTGAATATGACCCGGTGAGCGTAACGGGTGATTGGCAACATGGCACTAGTCGATCACGAGGGTGTGACACGACCGATACGGTCGGCAACATGGATCTGCAGGCCTGGCTCCTCGACTCCCACTCCGACGTCCGCCGCCGTCTGTTCGGCTCGGTCGTCCAACACATCCCCACCAGCCGGTGGCATGAGCAGGTGGACGGCGGTGGCTCCAGCATCACCTGGCTGCTGCTCCACCTCGCGCGCCATCAGGATCTGGCCATCGCGACGGTGATCCGCAACAAACCGCCGCTGTTCCTCGGCCATGCCTCGGCCCTCGGGCTCGTGGATGCCCCGGTGTCGAGCGGGCTCGGAGAGAGCGAACAGGTCGAGGTGTCAGCGGCGGTTCGACCCGAGGCGCTCGTGGAGTACGCGATCGCCACGTTCGACGCGACCGAGCGGTGGCTCCGCAAGGTGTCGGCGATGTCCATGGCCGTCGTACCCGACACCCCGCGTCGTCTCCGCATCAAGGCGCAGCTCGATCCGAACGAACTCGACTGGCTGTTCGGCATGTGGAGTGGTCACACCGTCGACTGGTTCGTCCAGTGGCCCGCGATCGGCCATGGTCAGGGCCATGTCGGTGAAGCGATCGCCGTTCGCAACCGCATGGGTTTGAGCCCGTTCTGATCAGCCGGCAGAGCCGGTGCGGGTTCGGCGGGCGCCTCCTCCGACGGGCAGGACCCGCAGGAGGTGATGCCAGCGGCACGCCACACAGGCCTCGACGACGTATGCGGTGAGATCGTCGGAGCGCTGGTTCAGGGCCGACATCTCCTTGGCCGTCGACACGCACCGGCCCTGGGCCGGCAGGCGCGACCCGAAGACGTAGGTGACGAGCCGCAGTGTGGCGTCCTGGCAGATCGGACACGGCGAACGGCTCTCGGCGCCGACGTTGCGCGCCGCGCGGATCAGTTCGGGGTGGGCGTCGCACACCTGGTCCTGTCGGAGTCGCCCGCGCCGAAACTCGTTGACGAGGTGACGGCGCGCCAGTCGGTGGTCGACGACACCTCGACCGGCGCCACGCAGCGCGCCGGGGGAGAACTGCCCTTGGCCTTTCGTCGACATGCCCACAGAGGCTACCGACGTCCCGGTCACCGAGCCGGTGACGGTGACCGACCGGGTCCACCCCATCGAGGCGCGTCGACGGACCCCATCCGACAGGAAGCAACCGATCAGGTCCCCGGCCGATCCGCAGCCGTGCCGATCCGATCGGTCACACTGGGGTGATGAGCACCAACGTCTGGTTCGGGAAGGGTGTCGCCGACGACGGCGAATTCCGCTTGTGCGGTGCCGTCAGCGGAAAGCGGACGATCGAACTCGGCATCGCCCCCGTGCCGTCGTCCATCGTCGCGAATGCCATCGCTCTCGCTGTTGCCGGCGCCAAGTCGATCGTCGTCGACCCGAATGCCGATCGCATCGCCGAGATCCGCCGCCAGGCCGAACTGGCCGAGGTTCGCGTCGAGTGTCACCTCGGCGATCTCGCCGACCTGGGTTTCGCCACCAGCGGGTCGGTCGATCT
>JAYSLK010000847.1:0-1946 GCA_043725585.1 Actinomycetota bacterium | reverse complement strand
CGTGGACCCACGGGGACCGACGAGCAAGCCGAGATCGGAACCGTCGACGGTGACCTCGAGATCATCTTCTTCTCGACGAACGGCGGCAGTTCCGACCAGACCGAAGGCATCGACGACACCTTGAACGAACACCCGTGCCTCTTCGCCTACCTGTGCTGCATCCACCGTGATCTCCTTCACCTGATCGTTGTTCGCGCTGACAGCGTTCACTGCGCGCGCTCCGTCCTTGCGGGAACGGACGGGACGGACGGAACCGCCTCCGGCGCTCCGTTGCGCCCCACGTTCTGAGTCGCGGGCCTCATCACCGCGGGCCTCATCACCGCGGGCCTCATCACCCTCGAACACATCGAACGGGTCGTGACCGGATTCGGCCCCGCTGACCGTCGACTCGCGTCCGGCGCCGGCCGCTGTGCGCGCCGTGCCACGACGGGGCTTCGGAGCGGGTGCGACGTCGCTGGTGGCAGTCGCCTTGCTTGCCGACACCCGAGCTGGTTTGTCACCACGAGCACGCGCCGGCTTGGCGGGGGCCTCCGTGATGTCGGCCACGTCGGAGGATTCGTTCTGATCCACCTTGTCGCCCTTGGCGCTCTTCTTCCGGTCACGACGCTCGACCTTCGGACGGGGAGTGGTGGGTCGAACACGCGCCCGAACGCGGGCCTCGCCCCGAACTCGGCCAAACAGACCGGCGCGTGGTTCGTCGAGCACCACGATCTCGGCATCGTCTTCGGCGACTCCGAGTTGATCGAGGGCCTTGTTCTTGGCCTCGTCCACGGATTTTCCTGTGGTTTCCACCCATTCCATCATTCGACCTACGACTTCTTCTTGGGCGCTGGACGCGCCGAGGGGGTGGATGAACCGGCCTTGCCGCTCGACGGCGGGCGCGAGGCCCGACCAGACGACGTGGGCCGGTTCTTCGGAGCGGTCACGCGCTTGGACGTGGTCGCAGCCGAGCTCTTCGCAGCGGGCTTCGCCTTCGAGTCCTTCGAGTCCTTCGAGTCCTTGCCGAGTGCCATGTCACGCTTGGCCTGGGCGAACAGGCCGGTGCCGCCGCCGTCTGCCTTGTGCATCTCACGCGCTCGTTCGCCGGCGGCTTGCGCCTGACGCCCGAGCGAATGCTCGCCGGCGTAGAACCGCCGGGTGATGTAGTACTGCAGGCCGATCCGGAAGATCGCTTGCGCCATGTAGTAGATGACGAGACCGGTGAGGTAGAAGACCAGGAAGACGGCAAACACCACCGGCAGGTACTGCATGATCTTTGCCTGCATCTCCGACATGGTCGGACTCACGCTCGCCCGGGCAGCCACCATCCGCTGCTGCACGAAGTACAGCCCGCCGAGTGCGATCACCAGCAACGCGTAGACCAGCCCCTTGCCGACCGACTCGCCGATCACCTCGAATGGCCGCCTGGCCAGATCGAGGCCCCAGGACAGCATCTCCGTCTTGCCGGCAAGCGACGTGTAGAGATCGGTGCCCGAGTCGATGAAGTCGGGGTAGAACACCTTCAACCCGTCTGGCTTGCCCTGACACAGCGCGAGGGAGTTCGGTGACAAGTCGGCGGTCCCGCAGGTGATCTCACGCGTCAGTCCGTGAAGCACCTGGAACATGATGATGAACACCGGGAACTGCAGCAGCAGCGGGAAACACGAGGCCAACGGGTTGACCTTGTGCTCCTGGTAGAGCTTCATCATCTCTTCGTTGAGCTTCTGGCGATCGCCGCGGTGCTCTTGCTGAAGCTTGCGCAACTCGGGCTGCAGGCGCTGCATCTCGAGCATGCCTTTGGTGGCCTTGAGCTGGAGCGGCGCGGTGATGAGCATCACCACGAGCGCAATCATCGAGATGGCGAGGATGTAGTTGTGGGTGTAGTCGTAGAACTTCGCCAGCAGCCAGGCGGGTCCTTCGAACAGGCCGAGTGCGATCATGCGCGGCGTCGCTTTCTCATGTATCGG
>JAYSLK010000846.1:0-3084 GCA_043725585.1 Actinomycetota bacterium | reverse complement strand
CACTGGGCGATGATCTTGCGCACGCCCATGCCGTTCAGCATCTCGATGTTCGGCATCGCCAGCATCTGGAACAGGTACTCGTTGCCGGAGCGGCGGGCGGAGTCGCCGGTGCACATCTCGGAGGGCCCCAGGATCGCGACATCGATGCCGGCCCGGCCGAGCAGCTTGGCCATCGCCTGGGTGACCTTCTTGTTCTTGTCGTCGAACGACCCGGCGCAGCCCACCCAGTACAGGTACTCCGCCGTGATCGGCTGACCCGGATCGAGCACGGTGACGTCGTCGAGACCCTTGGCCCAGTCGGCGCGTTCGCCCTGGTTCATGCCCCACGGGTTGCCCTGGTTCTCCATCGCCCGGTAGGCGTTGCCCAGTTCGGCGGGGAAGTTCGATTCCATGAGCGACAGGTACCGACGCATGTCGAGGATCTTGTCGAGGATCTCGATGTTGACCGGACAGATCTCGTCACATGCCCTGCAGCTGGTGCAGCTCCAGATCTCCTCGGCCGAGATGCGCTCGAACAGCGAGTTCGACGAGATCGTGATCTCGCCGTCGATGCTGAGCGGTGGGCTCACGTGTCCGTGGGCCGCCGAAGCCGCCATCACCTCGCCGGTCTTGAGCACGATCTCACGCGGATCGAGCGGCTTGCCCGTGGCGTGAGCCGGGCACACGCTCGTGCAGCGACCGCACATCGTGCAGGCGTCTGTGTCGAGCAGCTGCTTCCAGGTGAAATCCTCGACCACGCTGGCACCGAAGGTCTCGAGCGCCGTCTCGGTGAGGTTCGGCATCGCCCGCATTGCGCCCTTCGGACGGTCGCGGTCCTTCAGGTACATGTTCAACGGTGAGGTGAACATGTGCCGCAGCATCGTGATCGGCAAGATGGCGAGGAAGGCGAGGAAGCTCAGGACGTGGGCACCCCACCAGATCTGATGCCACAGCTCCAGGTTGTCGGCGCTCATCCCGTCGAAGATCCGGGCAATGGGGTACCCGATGAAGCTCCACTTCTCGAAGCTCTGCATCCCGTCTTCGGCGATGCGGAAGCCTTCGGCCAGATAGCCGGAGAGGCCGATCGCGAGGAACACGCCCAGGATGAGAGCGTGCTCGGGCTTGGTCTTGATGCGGATGCGATACGGTCGCTGGATGTACCGACGCACGATGGCCCACACGATGCCGCCCACGAACACCAGGCCGGCGACGTCAGCGAAGGCCGAGTACGCCATGTAGGTCTTGCCGTGCAGGAACTTGAGATCGACGGGCAGCTGATGGTCGATCTCGAGCAGGGTGGTCACGCCGAGCAAGGCCAAGAACCCGAAGTAGATCATCGAGTGCATCAAGCCAGCGGCGGAGTCGCGAAGGAGGGTCTGCATGTACACGCCTGCACGGAAGTCGCGTAGTCGGCGCTTCGCGTTCTTGGGTGTGGTACGGCGACGGTCGGGCGCGCCTCGCTCCCAGTTCTTCACGCGGTCGGCGAACGCGAACGCGCCCCAGACCAGCATCGCAGGTACGACCATGTAGAAGGCGGCGACGAGAGGGCCCGGAATGCCCTCGAACACCTCGCGGGTGATCTCGCTGTCGCTGTGCCACCCGGTGATCAGCGGTACGACACCGGAGAGCAGGGTGAACAGACCCATGCCGATGCCGATGCCGATCACCAGCTGGTGTGGCTTGATGCGCTTGGGACCCGCGGCTTGGTCAGCGGCCGGGGAGGAAGTCGAATGCGTGCTCATGGCATCGCGAACTGTAGTTCGCCGTCACCCGAGCGGTCTCTTCCACAGCACTCGAATCGCGCTGTCGCCCTGGCTGCCGTTGGCCTCGCCTCGTCGCGGGCTCCTCGGCTCAGCCGAAATACTGCCGGTCCAAGTCGCGGATGCGAGTCGCGAGAGACGCAAGCAGCTTGTGGGCCAACGCAGGGACGTCGTCGACCACGCCGAGGAACGTGCGCTGACTCAGCAGCAGGAAGGTGCAATCGGTCTCGCACACCACCGTTGCGGTGCGAGGACCGTGATCGAGCAGCGACAGCTCGCCGACGATGGTGCCCGGGCCGAGGTTGGCGACCTTCTTGCCGTTGCGCTTCACGGTGACGGTTCCGGCGAGCACGACGAAGGCCTCGCGCCCGGTCTGGCCCTGGTCGACGATGAGCGAGCCCGCAGGCATCGTCACCTCATCGCCAGCCTTGGCGATCTTTTCGAGGTCCTTCTGCGAACAGCTCGAAAAAAGCGGGATGTTGCGCAGGTGTTCGACGTGTGCCCTCTTGCTTGCCATGCCGCGATCATAGACCGCTCGGGAACTCGTGCGCGACGTGGGCAACGCGGACGCAGGAAGCGTCGAGACCGCGGCTCAGCCCACTCGTAGACTGACCGTCGATGACAGCTCCATCACACTCCGGTGCAGCGTCCGCATTGCGCCTGTCGCTCGATCGCTTCGCTCCGTTCCCGGGCCGGCCGGGGCCGCTGCTGCTCGTGATCGCCGACGGTGTCGGCATCGCCCCACCGGGTCCGTCGAACGCAGTCACCGAGGCCGACACGCCCGCCCTCGACGCTCTCCTCGATTCGCCGTTGTCCACCTCGCTGCTCGCCCACGGCACCGCGGTCGGCCTTCCCTCGAACGACGACATGGGCAACAGCGAGGTCGGGCACAACGCTCTCGGCGCCGGTCGAGTGTTCGACCAGGGTGCCAAGCTCGTCAACGGAGCGCTCGCGAGCGGCAGCTTGTTCCGCAACCCGGTGTGGCACACCGCGGTCCAGCACGGCCGAGCTCACACGATGCACTTCCTCGGCCTGCACTCCGACGGCAACGTTCATGCCAGCAACGGACAGCTGTACCACCTCCTCGAACGTGCCGCCGAGGAAGGCGTCACCCGCGCCCGAGTGCACATCCTGCTCGATGGTCGCGACGTGCCGGCGCGTTCTGCACTCGACTACATCGCCCAGACCGAACAAGTGCTGCAGAAGATCAACGAGCACAACGCCGCCGGTGCCGCCGATTTCCGCATCGCGTCCGGCGGAGGGCGCATGACCATCACGATGGATCGTTACGGAGCCGACTGGGCGATGGTGCAGCGCGGGTACGAGTGCCACACCCACGGCGTGG
>JAYSLK010000845.1:0-1591 GCA_043725585.1 Actinomycetota bacterium | reverse complement strand
CGTTCGTAGGCGAGGGCGGTCTGCAACACCCACCATCCCTTGTTGAGGTCACCGAGACGGTTGGCCTCGGGCACGCGGCCATCGGTGATGAACACTTCGTTGAACCGGGCATCACCGGTCATCTGGCGGAGCGGGCGCACGTCGACGCCCGCCTGCTTCATCGGGAACCAGAAGAAGCTGATGCCGCGGTGCTTGGGCTGGTCCCAGTCGGTGCGGGCGATCAGCATGCCGTAGTCGGCGTCGCGCGCTCCCGACGTCCAGACCTTCTGGCCGTTCACCACCCACTCGTCGCCGTCGCGGACGGCGGTGGTGCGGATGCCGGCCAGATCGGAACCGGCACCGGGCTCGCTGTACAGCAGGCACATCGCCACCTGATCCATCAGCAGTGGCTTGAGGAACTGCCGCTTGAGCTCGTCGGTGCCGGCGGAGAGCATCGTCCCGGCCCACAGGTTGTAGATGTCTTGTCCCGGGCCAGGCGCGCCGACGGCGGCGAACACCGCCTCGACCTCCTTCGCCTCGTTGTCGGCCAGACCCCGGCCGTACCACTCGACGGGCCACCGCAATGCGGCCCACCGCTCGTCGATCACGAGCTCCATCCACTCGCGGCGGTTCGCCCCCGGTGACCAGTGATCGGCGAGAAACTCCTGGGCTTGCTCCACGACGACGCTCATACGACGTGAACCTACCCAAGTACCGTCAGCGCTCTGTAGTGCGGCAACTCGACCTCGTGTACGTCCTACGCTTCCGGCCATGGTTGGAACCGATGTCCTGTTGGTGACGCCTACGGATCAGACACCCGCTCTCGCCGCCCACACCAAAGAAGGTGTGTGGAAGGATGCGGCCTGGTCGGAGCGGTTCGTCGACATGGTCACCGGTCGGCCGTCGCTGTACGACAGCAGAGCCGCCGCAGTGGCCACGCCATCTGGTCTGAGGTTCGCATTCTGGTGCGAGGATCCGTACCCGACTGCGACTCTCACCGAGCGCGATTCGATCGTGTTCGCCGACAACGACGTGGAGGTCTTCCTCGACTTCGGGTGGGGGTACTACGAGCTCGAGGTGAACGCGTTCGGCACGATCTACGAGGTGATGCACGTCTGGCGCGACACGTTCGCGTCGAGCCCCTTCGCCGGCGATCCGCTCTACGCGATCGATCGCCCCGACATCTTCGTGTTCGGTGGCGACGAGGACCGTCGTCCCGCCTCGTTCTGGCACGGAACCCACGAACGTGGAGTCCGCATCTCGCGAACGGGCTACGACTTCCCCGGCCTGTCTGTCGCCGTCCACGTCGACGGACATCTGAACGCGCCGACGGTGACGAGTCGAGGATGGTCGGTCGAGATCGAGTTGCCGTGGCCCGAGTTGTCTCGTCTGTCTGGAGGGCGGGTCGACGCGGCTCATGCCTGGTCGCTTCCGGCTTTCATCGGCAGATTCCAACATCTGGAGATCGCCGGTGTGCGGCACACCGCCGCGTGGTGCTTGCGGGCTCATGGGGTGATGGACACCCACCAGCCTCGTGAGTTCGCCCTGCTCACATACGGTACGGTGGCGCGATGACCACCTTCGAATCGAGCACCTTCGAATCGAGCACCAT
>JAYSLK010000844.1:0-2802 GCA_043725585.1 Actinomycetota bacterium | reverse complement strand
GCAGCACTTCTCGTCGTGGCTGCCGTCCTCGCCATCAGCCAGCGAAGTCAACTCGCTCGAGCGATCCGGGTGCATGACAGCGACCGCCGCCGTCATCGATTCAAGATGGCAGCCTTCTTCGCCGTGATCACGGTGGCCGACGTGATGATCGGTTTCGCCGACCTCGCCAACGACGAGAGCTGGGGTCTCAAGGCGGTGATCTACGGCGCGATCTCCTACATCGCCGCAGGGGCAACGATCTGCTACCTGATCGCCGGCCTCCTCACCCGCAAGAGCGCGCCCCACACGATCACCGAACCGGCGATGCCCTGATCACGCGGCGCTGTTGGGTGTCGTTGGTATCGGGAGCGCAGGTGCTTGGCGGAGGCGCCCCGGGTCATTGCGCTTTGGCGGTCCTGAACTCGGCTAGACCGATCGGATGAGGAAGCAGATCGAACGGTTCCGTCGGACTGAGCAGCGACTATGGGATTCGGTGGGGTTGGCGCCGATGGAGCGACGAGTGCGACTTCGCACGGGCGAGATGGTGCGGGTGCAGGAGACCGGCGACGGTCCTCCAGTCCTGCTCATCCACGGCGCCGTCAATGCTGGCACGAGCTGGATGTCGCTGATGGCCAAGCTTCCGGATTTCAGGTGCATCGCCCTGGACCGACCGGGATGTGGGCTGAGTGACCCGATCGTTGGAAGTCCGCTGCGCGACATCGAGGCCATCGAGTCCTACGCCGACCGGCTGCTTACCGATGTGCTCGACGCCCTCGAGGTTCCGAGCGCCCATGTGCTCGCCACGTCGTACGGCGGTTACTTCGCCCTGCGCGGCGCCGCAGCGAACCCAGCCCGAGTCGACAGCATCGTTGAGTACAGCTGGCTGATGGGCGCGCCGATGGACAAGGTGGCCATGTCGATGCGCCTGTCCGCGCTTCCGGGGATGCAGGCCATGGTCACCAAGATGCCCGTTACCCGAAGGATGGTGAAGGCACTCCTGCGCCAGATCGGTCTCGAGCGGGCGATCGACACGGGCACCTTCAATGATCTGATGATCGACTGGTTTCTGTCGTTGCAGCGCGACACGGACACGATGACCAACGACCTGCGCTCGTCACCAAAGATCATCACGCCGATCAAGGGGCTCAACGAGCGCATCCTGCACACCAACGAGCTGCTCGCTCGACTGACCATGCCGGCGCTGTTCCTGTGGGGTGACGAGGACCCCAACGGCGGCGAAGCGGTGGCCAACGAGTTCGTCGCACGACTCCCCAACGCGCAGCTCGAGATCATTCGCGAAGCCGGTCACGCTCCCTGGATCGACGAGCTCGACCTCTGCGCTGAGCGCACCCGGGCCTTCCTCGCCGCCTGACTGCGACGAGCGAGCAGGTGGCCACAGGTGGGCAGAATCCATTGTCCGCCGATACCACAGAATCGACCCTCGGTGCCACACCCTCAAATTGGCGCGGCTACCCCTTGGTTCTGCGTCATGGCGCCTGGCCGAGGTCGTCCACAGTGATGAAACTGTCTACCGTGACTTCTACCGGGTAGAAGTCGGTAGATCGGCGCAGGTCGCGAGGATGTCAGCGAAGGTTTGGGCGGCTTGTTGTTGCATTCCTGGGATGACGTGTTGGTAGGTCGCCATCGTGAAGCCGGGGGTGGAGTGTCCGAGTCGTTCGCTGACGACTTTGATCGGCACGCCCGCTTTGAGGAGCAGGGTGGCGTGGGTGTGGCGTAGGTCGTGGAACCGGACCCGGGGCAGACCGGATCGATGCACGAGTTTCTGGAACGCATCGGACAGCAGTTGTGGGTGAGTCGGGGTTCCGTCGGGGCGGGCGAAGACATGACCGTCCGGATCGGCGCAGTCGAACTCGGGATCCTCGTCGGCTCGTTGCTGTCGCCAGGAGTGGAGGACGTCGATGGTTCGGGGGTCGAGGTTGATCGCTCGTCGGGCGGTGCGGGATTTGCCTCTTGTCTCGTGGAGTTCGTAGCCGACCGATACCAGTGAGCGGGTCACCGATAGGTGTTCGGTGTCGAAGTCGACATCGCCCCAGCGGAGACCGAGGACCTCGCCGCGCCGCATCCCGGTATTGGCGGTAAGCCAGATCGCGGCGTGGTAGCGGTGCTCACGGGTTGAGGCAAGGAACGTGCCGAGTTGGTGGGCGTTCCACACACGCGACGTGTTGCTCGACAACGGTCGCCGCTTGGGGGCGTGGGCGATCCTGGCCGGGTTGGTGAGGATCCAGCCGCGTCGCACGGCGTCGTCCAGTGCACGTCGCAGCATCATGTGGATCTCGACCACGGTCTTGTTGTTGAGCCCACCCGTTCCGTCGGCGCGTCCATCGTCGAGCAAGTCGGCGTAGAGACGTTCGACGTGATCCGGGCGGAGGTGTCGCAGCGGGACCCGTCCCACCCGGGGCACGACATGCAGATCGATCACGCGGCGGTAGGCGTCCCACGTGCTTGGCCGCAACGCCAGCTGCTTGGACGGCAACCAACGCTGAGTCAGGTACACCGCAACTGTGAGACTGCCGCGTTCATGGCCGCCATCGCATCGGCGTCGCTCGGCGAGATCACATGCCAGCGTCTCGGCGACAGCGCGGTCGGTGCCGGCAGGATGCCAGCGTCGCCGCTCCCGCCCGGTGAGAGGATCGATGCCCTCATAGATCACGGCGTAGTACCGGTCTCCCTTGCGTGCCACGTAACCCTGCATGATGTCCTCCTTCGCATGCCGGCGATCTGCCGGTCGGTGGAAGACATCGGTAGAACCCAGCCATCACCGCACGTCAAGCCGGATCCCGGCCGGGTCGAGAACCCGAAGGC
>JAYSLK010000843.1:0-2223 GCA_043725585.1 Actinomycetota bacterium | reverse complement strand
ATGCCACAGCGATGAACCGATCGCCGACCACGTGGTGTCGATGCCGGCGATGAGCAACAGGATGATCATGCCCCCGGCGATCTCGTCGGTCACCCGCTGTCCGTCGATCTCGACGTTCAGCAAGTAGCTCGTGAGGTCGTCGCGGGGATTCGCGTGGTGGTCGCGGATCTGCTCGGTGATGTAGATGCCGAGGTCCTCCATGCCCTCCCGGGTGCCCGGCTCCTCGGCGATGCGCTCGAGTGCGTCGTGGACGAATTTGCGGAAGAGGGACTCGTCCGCGGCAGGGAAGCCCAGCATGCGCCCGATGACGCTGACGGGGATGTGCTGCGCATACTGCACGGCAGCGTCGATCACGGTCTCGCCAGGAGCGATGTCGCCTATGCGGTCGAGGAGGTCCTGGCACAGCCGCCTGATCTCGGGTTCCCACGGCTCGATCTGCTTCGGAGCGAACGCAGGGAGCAGCAGTCTGCGAGCCATGGCGTGGAACGGCGGGTCACTGGTGATGGGCGGTGCGCCGCCGATCGGCGCGGGCAGGGAGAGATCGCCAGGTCGGCCGACGGAGACGACGACGGCCCGGCTGGTGAAGTTCTCGGTGTCGTAGGCGATCTCGTGCACGGTGTCGTGCGTGATCGGTACCCACATGCCGCCGTAGCGGTCGGAGTGGGCCACCGGACAACCGCCTTCGCGGAGCTCCTTCCACACCTGCGGTGCCACCGGGTTGTAGGCAGGGTCGCCGTGATCGAAGTCGGTGGCGAAGTGGGCGACCGGCCCGTAGTCGTCGGCCACGTACGGAACGCGCTGCCACACATGGGTGCCCTCGGGGCTGTCGCCGAAGACCGGGAGGACGTAGTCGGGCGGTGGCGTGAAGGTTCGGGCGGCCTCGTCGGCGTTGCCCTCGATGATGTCGGTCACGTCAGCCATCCGTGACCTTGATCGCGAACTCCGGGCAGTTCGCTGCTGCAAGGCGCGCCTTGTCCTGCAGTTCGGCCGGCACGTCGCCGTCCAGCAAGAGCACGGCCTGTCCGTAGTCGTCGACATCGAACAACTCAGGTGCCAACGCGTAGCAACGGTTGTGGCCCTGGCACTTCTCTGAATCGAGGTGAAGTCGCATTCCGAAAATCTAAGTGGTCGAGCCCCCCTCGTGCCAGCCGAGGGTCATGCCGGTTCCCAACCGTTGCGAGTCACCGTTCGCTATGCCCGGTCGAGGACTCGATGCGAGTTCGTCACGACCATCGGTGCCGTCATGATGAGTGTGAGCACCGACAGATCGGCATCGAGCGTCCAGTCGCAGTCGTGCAGGAATCTGCGACCCGCCAGATCCATGTGGCTCCTCCGTCGCTGCAGCGCGACCCAGCGGTGCCGAGTCGGGCGGCGGATCAGCAGGGGACGTTGATCGCGAGTCCCACGTAGAACGAGCTGTATCCCCTGGTGTCCTCGTTCGCGCTCGCCAGCTTGTCGATCGTGGTGTCGAGCTTGGTGGCGACGAGCGCCGGGTAGTCGCCCTCCATCACCGTGTAGACGCCGCAGCCGATGCCGTTGTCGACCGTGGTCGCTGGCTCCGTCGCGAGCGAGCTCTCGGGCGGGATGGGTGCGAGAGGGTCGATGGTGGTCGTGGTGGTGGCGACGGGCACGAGCACGGAGTTCCCTCCTGGCACCTTGGCCCCCACCGGGATCCGGATCACGGTGCCTGGGTTGGGCCAGTCGGGAACCTGCCCGTCTTCGACGGTCCACCCGTTGAGGGCGATGAACTCCTCGAAGTCGACCCCGAAGCGGGCCGCCACCTGGAACGGATAGTCGCCCTCCACGATCACGTAGGTGGCCTCGGATGTGAGGATCGAGCCCGGCTCGGGTGGCAGCGTGGTGGTGGGAGCGATCGTGGTCGTGGGCGGCGGAAGGGTGGCGTAGTCGGTGACCTCCACCTCGGTCTCGGTGGTGGGCGCCGCCAGCGGTGTGCCGCCGCACGATGTTGCCGCGAGCAACGCGATGCCGGCAGCGCCCAACATCATGTGGGACGTTGCAGCCGATGCTGCACGTGATGCGATCCGTCGCCACCTCACCATGGCGCGAACCGTAGCCCTACGATGCGCGGACGGCGGTCGCGGCCAGTGACGTGTTACGGATCGATGTACGAACTATCCTCGAGCCGTCATGGAATTGCAATGTTCGTCGGTCGTCGGGCCCGGCCGCTCCGGCGGTCGACGCTGGCGCGTTCGCGCCCGGGTG
>JAYSLK010000842.1:0-7855 GCA_043725585.1 Actinomycetota bacterium | reverse complement strand
GGTGTACGGGTGCAACGGATCGTCATGGAGCTTCGACGACACCCGCTGCTCGACGAGCTGCCCTGCGTACATCACCGCCGTGCGATCGCACACGGCACTTGCCAGCTCGAGGTCGTGGGTGATGAACAGCATCGCCATGGCGCGATCGCGACGCAGGTCATTGAGGATCGCCATGACATCGGCCTGGGTGGTCACATCGAGCGCTGTCGTGGGCTCATCGGCGAGCAGCAGCCGTGGCTCGGTGAGGAGCGCGGTCGCGATCATCACCCGCTGGAGCAACCCGCCGGAGAGCTCGTGCGGATGCTGTTCCAGTCGTCGGGCACCGTCCATGATGCCGACCTCGGCCAACAGCGACACCGCCCGCGCCGCCGCGTCGGTCTTCGACACGCCGTGGTTCGTGCACAGCGCCTCGGTCATGAAATCTCCGATGCTGCGCACCGGGTTCACGTGGACACGCGGGTCCTGGAACACCACGGCCACCTCGGCGCGGTACGCGCGCAGTGCCGGTCCCTTCAGCGCACTCACGTCGCCGCCGGCGTACGTGATCGTGCCCGACGAAACGGCACCGGGCGGCAAGAGACGGGCGATCGCCCGTGCTGTCATCGACTTGCCGGAGCCCGACTCGCCGACGAGTCCGAGCGCCTCACCCGCGCGGATCGAGAACGAAACGTCGTGAAGCACGGAACGCAACTCCCCGCTGATCGGCAACTGCACCTGGAGTTGGTGGAGTTCGAGCAGGGCGTCCGAACCTGAGGCGCTCATCGCGTCACCAACTGGGCGCGGTCGGTGAGTCGCTCGCCGAGCAGGTTCACCGCGACGACCACGGCGACGATGCACAGACCTGCGCTGAGCGACTCCATCGGGTAACCCTGCAGCACACCGCTCTGACCGGTGGACACCATGACGCCCCAGTCGGCCTGCGGCGGTTGCACACCGAGACCGAGGAAGGAGATCGCCGCAAGATCGACCATCGCATAGCCGAACAGGATCGCTCCCTGAGCGACGATGAGCGGCAACAGGTTGCGGCCGAGGTGACGCACACAGATCACGGTCGCGCGCAGGCCCTGTACTTCGAGCGCAGCGATGTAGTCACGCGACCGCTCCCTCAGCGCGGCACTGCGCAGCACCCGAGCGATGTACGGCGTGTAGGCGATGGCCAGCGCGATCGTCGCTGCCTTCAAGCCGGGCTCGATGATCACGCTCACGAGGATCGCGAGCACGATCGCCGGGAAGGCGAAGAGCACATCGAGCACCGCAGACACGAACGTGTCGAATCGGCCGCCCTTCCACGCCGTCGCGATGGCCAAGCCGGTACCGAGCACCATCGACAGCCCGACGACGGCGATCGGTCCGAGCAACGACGTTCGCGCCCCGACCAGCAGCCGGGAGAACAGGTCACGACCTTGGCTGTCGAAGCCGAGGTAGTGATTCTGGAACCTTCCGACGAACTGGAAGGACAGGTTGGTGAGATCCGGGTCGTGGGGCGCCAACCTGCCACCGAACACGGCCACCAGTGCAGCGAGGAGCAGTACCAGCGCGCTGAGGTGTCCGACGATGCCGGTGCCGCGCAGCCCGGGAACGCCGCGACGACCGGCGTGGTCGCGCGCCGCCGACGTCGCGGGGGCACTTGCAGGCAGCTCGACGGTGCTCATTGCGCCTGGTCTCCCAGTGACACCCTCGGATCGAGTACCGCATACGCGAAGTCGACCATCGCGTTGACCACCACGAAGACCCCGACGATCACGAGCGAGATGCCCTGCACCACGGCGACATCTTTCGACAGCGCAGCCTGGATGAGGTAGGAGCCGATCCCGTTGAGGGCAAATGCTCGTTCCACCACCGCCGACGCCGCGAACAGCGACGCCACCGTGATGCCGACGATCGTGGTGATCGGGATAGCCGCGTTGCGCATGACGTGGCGGCGCACGACCAACCGGTACGGGATGCCTCGGCTGATCGCCGTCTGCACGTGCTCTCGCGACAGTTCCTCGCGCACCGAGGCTCGGGTGATCCGCGCGACCAGAGCGATCGACGAGAACGCCAATGCCACGGCGGGCAACGTGAGGTGCTTCACCTGGTTGACGAAGCCGTCGCCGCCGCCGAGAGCGGGGAACCACCCGAGGTTCACGGCGAACACCGACAGCAGGATGATCGACGCCACGAACGACGGCACCGCGGCGCTCAGCGCCGAGATCACGATCACGAGGTTGTCGACGATGCCGCGACGCAACCCCCCGAGCAGACCGAGTCCGATGCCGACGACCACGATGATCAGCGAGGAGAACAGCACCAACTGCACGGTGGTCCCGATGCGTTGGGTGATCAGGGTCGAAACGTCCTGGCGCAGCTGGATCGACACGCCGAAGTCGCCGCGGATGGCCCCGCTCACCCAGCGCACGTACCGCACCAGGAACGGATCGTCGAGGTGGTAGCGCTGCTCGAGCACTGCGATCGCCTCAGGTGACGGCGTGCGCCCACCGGTGAGCGCAGCGATCGGGTTGCCCGGCGCGAGGTACATGGCCGAGTAGATGGCGAAGCTCGCGACGAACAACGTCACCACGAGCATCGCCAATCGGCGTACGACGAACCTGAGCATCCCGATCGCTGGGCCTTCCTGTGAGTGAGGTGGCGGAGTGACCCGACGTCAGGTGGCGCCGAGGTAGGCGGCCCACGGACCGAACATGTAGGAGAACGTCGACGGCGCGCCGCTCAGCTCCTTGTTCATGATGAGCACGTTCGTGGGCGCCACGATCGAAATCCACAACTGCTCGTCGACGATGATCTTCTGCAGCTCGGCGAGGAGCTCGCCCCGAGCGGCATCATCGGGTTCGGATCTGATCGCGTCGGCCAGGTCGAGTGCAGCCTGGTCGCTGTAGCCGTTGTAGGCCTGGGAACCGTTGGGGGCGAGCAACGTGCCGTACAGGCCGAACGGGTCGGCATAGTTCGGGTAGTTGACGGTGAAGAACCCGTCGACGCCCTCGCGGGCGGCAGAGTCGATGAAGAAGTTGATGTAGTTCGCAGCCGACACCGAGACGAGTTCGGCTTTCATGCCGATCGATTCGAGGGCACGTTGGAACTCACCGGCTTGCAGCGTGATCCCTGCTATCTCCGACGACATGCCGAGGCGCACGACCTGACCCTCTGCGCCAGCCTCGGCCACGAGTGCCTTGGCAGCATCGAGGTCAGGAACCGACACGTCGGGGAGTTCGTTCCATGCCTTCACGAAGACGTCCTTGGCGTAACCCCACGTACCGGGCACCCCGATGGCACGAGCCGGGTAGGCAGCACCCTTGAACTGCGCGGTCACGATGCCCTGACGGTCGATCGCCATGGACAACGCCTGGCGCACCCGCTTGTCGGCGAGAGCACCGTCGAAGCTGGAGACGATGAAGGCGGCGATGCCGTAGCCCGGTCCCTCGAACACGTTCACGGCGTCGCTGGCACGGAGTTGGTCGAGGGTGGCCGGCGAGGCGTACGCGCCGTCGATCTCACCCGTCAAGAGACCGGACGTGAGCACCGCTTCGTCGGGCACGCCCTTGATCGTGATGCTCTTCAACTTCCTCGGGAGTGTGTCGTCCCAGTAGCCGTCGTAGCGGGTGAAGGTCACGCCTTCACCCACCACCCACGAATCGAGCTGGAACGGACCGGTACACATGACACCGCCCGCAGCAGTACCGAAGTCGGCACCTTGTTCTTCGGTGTAGGCCTGTTGCGTCACTGCACCCACCGGACCGGACAACTCCCCGAGGAGTGCCATGTCCTGCTTGTCGGTGGTGATGGTCACCTCGGCATCGCCGGTGGCGGCGATGTCGGTGACGTTGGCGAACACAGCGCCATAGAACCCGCCGTTGGCCGGGTCCTGCTGGCGCTTCAGACTGAAGACGACATCGGCGGCGGTCATCGGCGTGCCGTCCCAGAACGTGACGCCCTCGCGCAGGGTGATCACCAGCGACGTCGGCTTCACGTACTCAGCACTCGTTGCGAGGCCGGGCCCGATCGTGAGATCCGGGTTCTGCCGGAGCACCGACTCGCAAGCGATCGACATCGCGGTGTTGTCCGGGTAGTCGAACACGTACAGCGGATCGATTGTCGAGGTCTCGCGGTACGTGGCCCACACGGCCGACTCGGCCTCGCCCGTCGGGGCCGGCGTCAGGATCGTGTCCGCCCCCGCGGGCACACCGGCGGCGGTGATCTCCGTTGCTTCGGCGGCCGTGGTGTCGGTGGCTCCGGTCTCGATGGTGCCTGGCTCGTCGCCACCGGGAACCGTGGTCTCGGCCGATGCGTCGGTACCGATCGCTTCGGTGACCACTGGCGCATTCGTCGCCGACGGTGGCGCATGGGCTCCACTACACGCGGCAGCGGTGACGGCGAGGACGAGGCCGATGGCCACGATCCCGTTCCTTCGAATCCTCTTCATGTGTCCCCCGTGTGTGATTCGACCCGTTCGAACTGGTCGTGCTGCTGTTCGTGCTGCTGGTGATGCTGCTGTTCGTGCTGCTGGTGATGCCGGCCCCGGTGACACCGATCTTTGTACCTCCGAAGCGACCGCCCGAACGTCACGCAGACGAGCGCTGCCAGATGAGGCCGAACCACAACGTTCACATCGGCGACGAACCCTCGGCCGCCACCACTCATGCTGCGCGTCAGACGATGAATCGGTCGATCACGTTCCGCGTCACGCGACCCACTGCCGGGTCATCGGCCAGCCCGAACACCCAGTCGGTGCTACCGATGGTGACCACTTCGCCGCCCGATGCGCCGAACGGCCGACTGACCACGATCACCGCGTTGCCGTGACGCACCCGGGCAATGGAATCGTCGTCGACTCGGCCGTACAGGCGCTCGGCGACGAACTCGAGGTCGCCTTGATCGTCGAGCGCTGCGATCGAGGCCGGGTACTCCCCCATCATCAGATTCGACGACGGGCAGAAGGCCACGATCTCGATGTCGGTCGGCGTGCCGTCACCCCCGGCAGCGATCGGCAACTGATACTCGTCGAAGGTGAGCTTGCACCCAACTGTTTCGTAACCCACCACGCCGTCGCGGGCACCGAGCAGATCGCCGTATCGCAGACCCGTGCCGGCGAACAGCCAGTGCCCATCGCGGTAGACGGTGAACGCACCGGCGCCCCGCGGCGTGGCTTGACCGAAGCGCGAGTAGAGCCCCCACGCCGATCCGGCGCCGAGGATCGCCGTCTCGGGTCTGCCCACCAGGGGGTCGGACCACATCCCCGTCATGGTGCCGGGGTCACCACCGGCGAGCACAGGATCGTTCAGGTGAGCCTTGTACTTGTGGCACACCATCGAATCGCCGCCGCGTTCGAGCCGCACCTGCCAGAACATGGTGTTCCCCGACATCGACGCAACGTTCCCGCCGGATGCCACGAAGTGCTCCAGCGCGTCGCGTTGGCCGCCCGACCAGTACTCGTCGTGACCGACCGACAGCATCAGAACGTAGCGATCGAGCAGATCGGGGTGCTCGTCGAGGTCGCTCGACACCGCATAGTCGAACACCACCCCAGATGCTTCGGCCCACTCGACGAAGCGTCGCTCGTAGGTGAACCAGCCGGCGGAGCTCATGAAGCCCGGCAGGCCATGTGCGTGTCGGAACTGTTGGTAGACCACACCGTCGGTGTCGGGCTCTTCGCCTCGCCACACAGGTCGCGCCTTGCGATCATCGCGCTCGGTGCGCGGGCGGTCGATCATCCCTCGACCGAGCGGCCGCCGAAACGAGACCTCATGGCCGCCCGTGTAGAGACTGCGGCCGCCCCAGCTGTTGTACGCGTTGTAGGTGTTGGTCGCGATCACCAGCACCGCACGCGCCGTGGGCGCTCCTTTCGGCGCTCGCAGCACGAAGCAGGCGTCGCCGATCCCACGGCCATCGGGCGCGTCGTGGGCCCGGAGACGAACGTGGTAGAAGCCCGAGCGCCATTCGGGCGGGATGGTGATCGCGATCGACGCGGGCCAACCACACCCTCCCGCATCGGCATCTCTCGGTGTCGGCGGCGCGCGTCCAGGCAGATCGGTGGCCGACCACACCAGCTCGCGGCTCGCGCCCCATCGCATGACCTCGATGTCGAATCGCGCGGTGGTGCACCGCACGTGCACGGTGACCTCGTCGCCCGGTGCGTAGCTGAGCTGCCCGCAGTAGGCCTCCACCACATCATGGTGCGTCGGGTCGTCGGACGGATGCGGGGCAGGCGCGGTCATCGTCGGCACCGTAGCGCTCGCATCGACCGGCAGCCTCCGCTGCGGCACGTCACCCGCACCCGAAAATGCACCGGACCCGTTCGAGGCCTTGCGGCGCCGAACGGGTCCGGGTCAGGTTCCCTGGGTGGAGGTGAGGGGAATTGAACCCCTGGCCTCAACAGTGCGATTGTTGCGCTCTGCCAACTGAGCTACACCCCCGTTGGAGCACCCGAGTGTATCGGCGTGGGTTCCTGGGAACGACCGTGGATTCGGTACTCGGATCGTCAGCGGGCCATCAGGCCACGTTGTACAGATGAGTCTCGTAGCTGGGACGATCGTGCTCGTACTGACGGAGCTGGGCCAGCTTGTAGCAGTACCCGCAGAGCGAGACGAACGCGAATGCGAACGCGTACACCATGCCCGACGACTTGGTCGTCGCAGCCAAGAAGAGTGTTGCCGCGGTGAGCATCACGAGAGCGAACAGCACGTTTGCCCGACGACGGCGTACCACGTGGCGATGATTCATCCGACGGGCCGGTGCGTGACGCATGGTGGGCTCGCGATGTTCGCGATCGAACCGCATGTCACCCTCGACGCGATGACCCCGGTCGTAGCGGCGCTGGAGCTCGCCTGTGTAGGCGATCTCGCCGTGGCTGCGCTCGAAGCCACGGTCGCCGCGGTCGAGCACACGCTCGGGGAGGTGCGCTCGCTGGAGCTGGCTGGCATGCCCGGGGTGACCTGGTCGACCACCGGCGGCGGGACGCTGGATCGGTGAGGATGCCAGCGGGCGACCCATCGACCGCATCGGTGTCATCGATCGTGTCGGGACCGTGCGCTGCAACGTGGAGAGCTGACGGCGGAAGTCGGTGACCGACGAGCCTGGCCGGTTCTCCATGCGCGAACGAAGCAGCGGTGGCAGCAACACCGCGGCCCACGAGGCGGCGACGGCGAGAAGGAGGATCTTGCCCATGGTCAGCGGACCCCGCTCATCTGGAGATGAAGCCGGCGTTGCAGGGGATGATGAGAGATGAGGGAGAGAAAAGGTGTCATGGTTGCTCGAAGGCGAGATGACATCACCCTGAACGTCAGGGAACGGCCCGGCTCGCGTTTCATTACGATTCTACTACGTTCGTGACAGTATCCGAAACATCGGAGGCGTTGGCGTCACCCCGGGTCGGAGCCGACAGCTCCGAAACCAGTTCTGAGGAGTCCCGGCGATAGACCCCGGACCGCCCGCCGGTCTTCTCCCACAGCGCCAGGTCGCCGATCACCATGCCCCGATCAGCCGACTTGCACATGTCGTAGATCGTGAGCGCTGCGGTGGCACAGGCGTGCAACGCCTCCATTTCCACACCGGTGCGATCGACGGTGTCGACGTTGGCCTCGACGGAGATGAAGTCGTCGCCGATCTCGAAGTTGATGTTCACCGCGCCGACGAGCAACGGGTGGCACAACGGGATCATGTCGCTCGTTCGCTTGGCCGCCTGGATGCCGGCGACGCGTGCGACGGCGAGGACGTCGCCCTTCTTCACCTCGCGATTCGCGACGGCTGCGGTGGTCTCGGGCTTCATGAAGACCTTGCAGCGAGCGACCGCTCGACGATGCGTCGGCTCTTTGGGGGTCACGTCGACCATGCGGGCCCGACCGAGTGGATCGAGATGGGTGAA
>JAYSLK010000841.1:0-1754 GCA_043725585.1 Actinomycetota bacterium | reverse complement strand
GCGAGGTGCAACGCAACATCGTGGCCGAACGAGTGCTCGGGCTCCCTCACGACGTGAACGTCAACGTCGGGATGAGCTGGTCGGAGTCGCAGCGCGCGGCCGGGCGCGCCTCATGACCGGCACGAACGCCGGCTCCCCAAATCTGATCGAGGTGGCCGAGGGTCTGCAGGAGTTGGTCGAGGCTCACGCCGACAAGGGTGAGCAGAGTCGCCGGCTGCCCAAACGGTTGGTTCAGGCACTGCGAGATGCGCAGCTGTTCCGGATGTGCGTGCCGGCCGCGTACGGCGGACCCGAGGCCGACCCGATCACGTTGGTGAGTGCGATCGAGAAGGTGGCGATCGCCGACGGCGCCGCCGGCTGGTGCACGATGATCGCGTCGACGACATCGTCGATGAGCCTCTTCCTCGACCCGAGGATCGCGTGCGAGGTCTTCGGCGATCCGAAGGTGATCACGGGCGGGGTGTATGCGCCCAACGGCACGGCGGTGCGCGACGGCGACGGCTGGCGGGTCACCGGGCGCTGGCAGTGGGGGAGCGGCTCGCAGCATTGCAACTACCTCACCGGAGGCTCGGTCACCGACGACGGCGAGTTCCACCTCATGTTCCTCGACGTTGCCGACGTCACCATCCACGACACGTGGTACTCGACGGGTTTGAAGGGCACGGGCTCGAACGACTTCAGCGTCGACGGCGCGTTCGTTCCGATGGGCCGGTCGGTGCAGCCGTTGCTCGGCAAGCGCACGATCGACTGCGCACTCGCTGGGTTCCCGAACTTCAGTCTGCTTGCGGCCGGTGTTGCCGCGGTGTCGTTGGGAATCGCTCGTCATGCCCTCGATGAGTTCACCGAACTGGCGCAGGGCAAGCGTCCGCTGTTCAGCTCGCGCACGCTCAGCCAGTCGGGTTCGGCCCAGGCCGAGTTGGCCAAGGCCGAGGCCGCGGTTCGCTCGGCCCGAGCGTTCCTGCACGATGAGCTGGCTCAAGCGTGGGTGCAGGCGGGGATGGGTGATCGGATCGATGTCGCCGCTCGGGCTCGAATCCGACTCGCGTGCGTGCACGCGGCCCAGTCGGCGTCGAAGGCGACCGACGTTGCCTACACGCTGGCGGGCGGTTCCTCGGTGTTCGAGACCAGCCCGCTCCAACGGTGCATGCGCGATGCCCATGTAGCCACCCAGCACCTGATGGTGTCACCCCGGCTCTACGAGACCCTCGGCCGCATGTTCTTCGGCATCGACGTCGACACGGCCAGCCTCTGAAGCGGTCGGTGATCGCGGCGCCACCGACGGAACGCCCGATACCTGAACGCCCGATACCGGAACGCCCGATGTGGGAGTCGTTGGTGCCGCAACGGTCGGATCGGCCCACTGCTCCTCGCCCCGGCGAGCTGCCCGGATGCCTTCCCAGGTGAGCGGGTCGTCGTTGCCGAGCGCCCACAGGGCAATGCCGTGGAGGTCGTTGCGATGCGCCACCCAGGCCCGTCGGTGAACGGCGACCGCGTCGAGGTAGTGCACCCGACGGCTGACCGTGCAGCTGACGGTCTCACCCGCAGCATCGGCCCCGGTGAGCGTGTCGACGTAGTCGAAAGTGCGTTCCTCGGCGACCGGATCCCAGATGGGCGTGATGCCGCGCTCGGCCACGGTGCGCGCGGCGCGCACGGTGGACATCGCCTTCGTCTTCGGTTGCTGATCGGCAGGGCAGACTCCTGCGACCGACAGCACCCAGTCGTAGCCGTACGTGGGCACGCCGAGGTCGATCTTC
>JAYSLK010000840.1:0-5827 GCA_043725585.1 Actinomycetota bacterium | reverse complement strand
AGGAAGCCCCGATCTTCGGCATCGCCGATCTGGGCATCGTGGGCGACGTGCACAAGGTGCTGCCCAAACTGATCGAGGCGCTGCAAGCTCGCGGCTGAGGGAGCACGTCTGGACCGGGAGGGGGCGGCCGCAAGGCCGCCCCTTTTCGCGCCCGACCTCGTGACCTGTCGTCGGAGGAGTGGGACCGTTCGTCAGACGAGTGGCCACGGGTAGCGGCGGCCCGTGTGGTCGGCGGGAAGCACAGGGTGCTCCACGATCCACTGCGCCCGCTCCTGAACGGCGCCAACCTCGTCGTCGGCCAACAGTGTTGCGATCGCCAGGGGCACCGACGCAGCGATCCGGCCGACCGCCATCAGCAGCTCGGGTTCGACACTGTCTCCGGCGTACTCCCACACGACGGTTCGCAGCTTGAACTCCGCCGCGAAGCACAACCCGTGGTCGATCCCCCAGACGTGGTCGTCGCCGTCGATCAGCAGATGTCCGCTCTTCCGATCGGTGTTGTTGGCGATCAGGTCGAACACAGCGACACGTCGGAACACGTCGTGCAGGTCGTCGCGGCTCTCCTGCAGCGTGAAGTAGTGCTGTTGGTGGTCGGCGTCGACGAACCACTGCACGCTTCCCTCGCCCAGCGGGCCGGCACGGATCACGGTGGGAGGTACGAGATCGAGGCCCAGTGCTTCGCTGAGGTGGTAGGCAGCGAGCTCGCGGCGGTGAAGCCCTGGTTCGAAGTCCCACAGCGGGCGCTCACCACGCAGCGGCTTGTAGATTCCCTGTGCAGTTCGCTGTCCGTCGGTGAGGTTGACGAGGAACGTGGCATTGCTGCTCCACGGCATGCGACCTTCGATGTCGATCTCGGCGGTGGCGAGCATCTCCAGTTGGTCGCGACGATCGGCAACCTCAGGCATCGGCCACCTCAGGCATCGGAAGGGTCAGTTCATCCTCGGGCAGATGTGCCCATCGGGATCGATCGGGAGACTGCACCACATGCACGGTGGCCGTCCTGCGGCCACGAGGGAGTCGGCCTGCTCGCAGAACGCGACCACCTGGCCGCGAGTGAGGAAGACGCGGACCCGGCTGCGGTCTTCCAACGCTTCCATCTCCGGCTCGCCGTCGTCGTCCACAGGGATGAACTCGTCGAGCTGCACCAGCACCCGATCGGTGGAGCGTTCGTAGCCCAAGCCGACCGCGCCGAGGACGAAGGCGGGTTCGACCGGAGCGGCGAGCTCCATCGCGGCGGGCATCGGACGATCGTCGGCGGGCGGCAGATCGCTCAACACCGTGCGCAGATGCTCGGCGATCGCGGCCGCCTGCAGCTTCTCGCACTTCACGGTGACTCGCTCGCGGCCGTGGCGAGCCTGGATGAGGAAGATGCGCTGGCCGGGACGGCCCACGGTACCGACGGTGAACGCGTCGACGTCGTCGAAGTCGAAGGAGGTTCCCATGGCCGTCAGCTCATGAAGGACGGAGCTCGGCGAGCGAACCACCGGTCGAGTTGACGGTGAGCACGATGGGAGCACCGAAGCCATACGCGATGGCCGACACCGAGCAGGTGCCGATGACGATGCGTTGGAACAGGTCGATGTGCGTGCCCATCGCGTGAGCCACCGCGGCCTTGATCGGGTCGGCATGTGACACGAGCACGATCACGCCTCCGGCGTGCTTGGCACGAAGCCGATCGATCGCGGTGACCATGCGGGTCTGCATGGCGATGAAGCTCTCCCCACCGGGAAACGTGAAGGTGCTGGGTGCTCGCTGGACGGTGCCCCACTCGGGCAACTTCATCAGCTTCTTCAGCTCGGCGCCGGTCCAGTCTCCGAAGTCGCACTCGAGCAGTCCCTTGTCGATCTGAACCTTCAAGCCACGGGCTGCAGCGATGGGCGCAGCCGTCTCTCGCGCACGCTCGAGGGGAGATGCATAGATGGCATCGACGGTCTTCAACGCAGCGATGCGCTCGGCGGCGCGAGCCGCTTGGTCGCGACCCGAGTCGGCGAGGTGGAGACCGAGCGCTCGCCCAGGGAGCAGCTTGCCCGTGGTGGGCGTCTGTCCGTGACGGACGAGCAGCACGAGCGTGCCGGAAGGTGGGGCTGCTTGCTTCGATGGTGGCATGGCAACGGGAAACCTAACGTGAACCGGATGGATTCACTCGACCGCCTGCACGCCGAGGTCTGTGACTGTCGGCGGTGCCCTCGCCTGGTGTCGTGGCGCGAGCAGGTCGCCACCGACAAGCGGGCCAGCTATCGCAATCAGACCTACTGGGGGCGCCCGATCCCGGGGTTCGGAGATCCGGCCGCCCGCATCCTCGTGCTCGGCCTGGCGCCGGCGGCCCACGGTGCGAACCGCACCGGGCGGGTGTTCACGGGCGATCGGTCCGGCGATTGGTTGTTCCGGTCGATGCATCGCGCCGGTTTGGCGAATCAGGCCCACTCGACATCTACCGACGATGGGCTCGCGCTGCGCGACGCGTGGGTGACCGCAGCCGTGAAGTGCGCGCCGCCCGACAACCAGCCGACGCCCGACGAGCGTGACGAATGCCGGCCGTTCATGCGTCGCGAGCTGACGTTGCTCGCCGGCCTGAGGGTGGTGGTGTGCCTCGGTGCCTTTGCCTACCAGGCAGCCTGTCGCGAGTTCGCGGTGCGGCCGCGGCCGAGATTCGGCCACCTCGCCGAGGTGCGGTCACCTGCCGGTGGGCCCATGCTGGTGTGTTCGTTCCACCCGAGCCAACAGAACACGTTCACCGGACGGCTCACGGAACCGATGCTCGACGCCGTGTTCGAACGAGCGATCGAGCTCGCCGAAGCGTCCGGCCCAGACTCTGGCCTCGGTCGTGTCCAAGTACCATCCTCGCGTGGCCGCGACCGATGACCTGACGGCCCCACGTTGGTGGGTGGGGATCGACGAGCACGGGGGCATTCCGAATCCCGGGCGACCGGACCTCCCGCCGCCACGCGCATGGCGCCTCGAGATGCTCGCCGCGACCCATCGGGTGCGCCATGCGAGCGTGTCGCCCGACAGAACCATGGTGGCGTTCCTGCTCGATGACGATTGCTCCGACGTGTGGACGGTGCCGGTGAACGGTGGAGAAGCGGTGCGTGTGACGACCGGGCGACCGCTCGTTGCCTACTGGGACGACGGTGGTGCCAGCTGGTCACCCGATGGCACCCGCCTCGCCTTCGGACAAGGTGGGGACGTGGTCGTCGTCTCGGCGACCGGAGGCGTGCCGCACACGGTCGCCGCCGGGTCGTCGGCGGAGTGGCTCGACGCCGACCGGCTGATCGTGGGGCTCGAGCGCGAGCGCGATCACACGACCGCCCTCGGCGTGGTCGACGTGGACGACGCGTGGCCGTCACGGTTGGCGAGCGGTCCGGGCGACTGCTTCGGCGTCGCGGTGTCGCCCGATCGCAGACGGGTCGCGTACCTGCTGTTCCGCCACGACGACCTGAACTGCACCAGCGTGCACGTGGTCGACGTCGTCGGTGCTGGTGAACGGACCGTGGTGCACGACGCGTCGATCAACGCTCGCAGCGTCGCCTGGTCCCCCGATGGGTCCACGTTGGCGTTTGCGAGCGAACAACCCGGCTGGTACGAGGTGTTCCTGATCGACCTCGATGTCGAGGGCGGTGGCTCACCGCGCCGTCTCACACACGCCGCGGCCGACTTCTCGGAGTTGAGCTATGTCGACGACGGCAGCGTCATCGTCGGGGTGCGCAGCCATCGTGGCGTGAGCGATCTGGTGCGCATCGAGACATCGACCGGGGCGGTGAGCGTGCTGGCGCCGGGTGGAACGTGGTCGTCGCCGCAGCCGCTGCCGGATGGATCGGTCATCGCCGTGCACGAGGCGTTCGACCGCCCGGCCCGCCTGTGTCGGGTGATGCCCGACGGAGCCGTCCGCGTGCTCGTCGATCGTGCGCCAGCGTCGGTGCGGTCGGCTCCGCATGTGGTGCCCGAGCATGTCACGTACCGGTCGACGGACGGCATGGAGGTGCACGGGTGGCTCTACCGTCCGTGCGACATGCCGTCAGGGCACGGGTGCCCCGCGGTGGTGCAACCTCACGGAGGTCCCACCTCGCTCACCGGCGACGAGTGGGATGGCGTGGCCCAGTACTTCGTCGAGAAGGGCTATGCATGGTTCGCGATCAACTTCCGCGGCAGCACGACCTACGGACGCGAGTTCGAGCGGGCGAACCATGGCGTGTGGGGCGTCGCCGACACCCAGGACTGCCTGGCCGCCCACGACCACTTGGCATCGCTCGGATGGGTCGATGCGGCTCGCATCGCGATCTTCGGCGCCAGCTACGGCTCGTACATGGCACTTCACTCGGTGATCGACGATCCTCTTCATCGCTATGCCGCTGCGGTGATGAAGTACGGCGATTGCGACATCCTCACCTCATGGGCGCACAGCGATCTGGTCGGTCGGCTCGATCTGGAGCGGATGATGGGACACCCTCGCGATCATCGTGAGGAGTACGTCGCCGGGTCGCCGATCCACCGAGTCGAACAGCTGCAGGTCCCCGTGCTGGTCGCCCACGGTGAACTCGATCGGAGGGTGAGCATCCGCCAGGCCTCCGAGCTCGTCCAGGAGCTGCGCCGTTTGGACAAGCAGTACGAGTACGTCACCTACCCGACCGAGGGCCATGGTCTGTTGCGCACCGAGCCGTTCGTCGACTTCTACCGACGACTCGAACGATTCCTCGACTGGTACCTGTTGCCCTGAACGGGGACCCCGATCCGAATTCTGAATCGGGGTTCAATCCTCCCTTGCGACGTGCAGACGCCGCGGCAACAATGGCCCGATCGGCGCCGGGGGGTGCCCGGGTCGACGAGCTACCGGGGAGTCGGAATGCCACAGCGCGGACGTACGAGAGTCGGAGCCGGTGTGAGAGTCGTCGTCGGCGGACTGTTGCTTGCGGCCATCGCGGGAACGGCCAGCGCGTCGGCATCGCCATCTGCTCCGGACCAGGGTGACCGGGTGACGCTCACGGTCGGGCTGATGCAAGACCTCGACACGCCGAACGTGACGGCGGGGTTCCTCGTCTCGTCGTACGAGGTGTGGAACCTGCAGTACGCAACCCTCACCGACAAGGCCGCCGCCGACTTCGCGACGCAGCCTGGCCTGGCCGAGAGCTGGGTGGTGGGCGACGGCGGACTGTCGTACACGTACACCCTGCGCGAAGGACTCCAATGGAGCGATGGTCAGCCGCTCACGGCCGACGACGTCGCGTTCACGATCAACACCTCTCGCGACCAGGAGTGGATCAACCACTCGTCGATCACCGCCGACCTCGATGCCACCGTGATCGACGATCGCACGGTGAAGATCACCAGCTCGGTACCCGATCCCAAGCTGCCGATCATGGACGCATACATCTTGCCGAAGCACATCTGGGAGCCCGTCGCCCAGGGCGACATCACCACGTACGACGCACTCGACGGCGTCGGCTCCGGACCGTTCACCCTGCAGGAGTGGAAGTCGGGCCAATCGTGGACGATGGCGGCCAACCCGTCGTACTACAAGGGAGTGCCTGCGATCGACCAGGTCGTGTTCCGGGTGTTCACCAATGCCGACGCGATGGTCGCCGCCCTCCGGAAGGGCGAGATCGATGCAGCCCACCTGGTGCCCTCGTCGAGCTTCGAGTCACTCGGAAACACCGAGGGCATCGAAGCCGTCTTCGGTCAGCAGGGTGGCTTCACCGAGCTCGCGATGAACGGCATGGCCGGCGGGCTGGGTGATGGCCACCCGGCGCTGCAGGACCTCGAGGTGCGTCACGCGATCCACCGAGCGATCGACAAGCAGGCGCTGTTCGATCGGGTGATCCTCGGCCTCGGT
>JAYSLK010000839.1:0-2676 GCA_043725585.1 Actinomycetota bacterium | reverse complement strand
CGGCCGCTCGCCACCTTCAACGGCGACATGTTCATCGACTACCGCGCTCGGCGGCCCACGATGGAGTTGCGCGAGGGTGTGAACGAACGGCTCGTCTGGCCCGAGATCGAGCTGAAGGTCGGGCGCACTGCAGCAGGCGACGACCTCTTGGTGCTGTCGGGCCCGGAACCCGACTCGGCCTGGCGCGGCTTCGCCGCCGTCGTCACCGAACTCGCCATCGAGCTGGGCGTCCGCCTGGCGGTCGTGCTCGGCGCCTATCCCTTCGCAACCCCGCACACCCGCCCATCGCGCCTGTCGAGCAGCTCGCCGTCGGCCGATCTGATCGCCTCGGTGCCGTTCCTCAAGAACAGCGTCGATGTTCCCGCGGGCATGGGCGCTGTGCTGGAGCACGCCTTCGTCGCCAAAGGCGTCCCGGCGCTCGGCATCTGGGCCCAGGTGCCCCACTACCTCGGCACGATGAGCCACCCGGCGGCGAGCGCGGCGCTGGTCGATGGAGTACGCCAGGTGGCGGGCGTGACCATCGAGCACAGCTCGCTGGTCGGCGAGGCCGAGATCCAACGACTGCGCATCGACCAACTGGTGGATGGAAACGCCGAGCACCGCGCCATGGTCGAACAGCTCGAGCAGATCTACGACGCTGCGGGATCAGATGCCACGAGCGCCGCCGGCTTCCAGATGCCCGCCGCATCCGATCTCCCCACCGGCGACGAGCTCGCCGCCGAGGTGGAGCGATACCTGCGCGATCAGGACATCTGACGGCTCACGCGATCTCCACCCCATCGGGGTGCGCCGACCACCACCCGGCCAAGGTCGCCGCTGCCGTGAGGTACAGCCGTGACGCCGCCGGGTCGAGCGAGGCAGCATCGAAGCAGGCCAAGGTGAACTTCGCCAGGTGAGCATCGGCGTGCGTGGCCGCGAACGTCGCAAGCGCAGCGACGGCTTCGCGGCGGTGATCGACGGGAAGGTGCCACATGGCGGCTCGCGCCGCGTCGGGGCCGAGGGCGATCGCCTGCGTGAGCGTGAGGCCATGGGGCAACCATGTCGACGAGACCGAGGTGTCGATCTCGTCGTGGGCGAGCGATGCCCGGAAGCCGAGCACGTGAGTGGCAGCGACGGCGAGCGCTCGCGCCGGACTCGCACAGTGATGGGCCACACCGATCACGGCCTGAGGCATCGTGAGGCAGTGACTCCACCCGTACGGCGCCTCGTCGCCCGGTTCGGCCAGCATCGACCAGGCGGCCACACGAGCCAGTGCCGCGCCGTACGCATCAACGTCGGCAACCGCCACGTCGAGGATCGGTGCCAGCAGACGACCTGCGAGCTCCGGGGTGTCGACCCGAGACATCAGGGGGAAGATGAAGGTGCTCGCCGGACGGCCGAGCCGCGGGGCATCGGCCAGCGCACCGAACAGATCGTCAGGGTCCGTGAACATGCCTGCTCGCGCATCGGCGCTCGCATCGTCGATCCAACCGATGCGCCAGGACGGCGCACCGGCCAGCTCGCGACACAGCGGTCGCAACAGACCACCGGTCACCTCACCCCGCGGGGCGACTCGCGGCAACAACCACAGCAAGATCGGTGCGTGGCCCGCAGCGGCGAGCCGAGGAACGACCATGTCGGCCAGCAACGGGGGCAGATCCAGGGGCCGTGCGTGCGCACCGAGCCAGGCGGCGTACGAATCGACATCGTCGAGATCTCCAGCGTCGATCGCCCGCCCGAGCGCCGCTGCGGCATCTTTCAGCGAGCCCGGTGCCACCGCAGCGGGCGGTGCGACGCCGTCACCGAACGACTCGAACGAGTCGGCGATCTCCATGATCCGCCCGCGAGCTCGCGGGCGTTGATCGACGCTCACGAAGTGCAGCAATGCCGTGCGGGCCAGCAACTCGAGCGGTGCGTGCAGCACGAACGAGTCGGAATCGGCTCGACGCGGCACGGCGAGCACATCAGCCACGGCACCCACCACCTCCACATCGGACAGTGACAGATCGGCTTCGAGAAGAGCGGTTGGTCTCATGAAACAGATGGTAGAACTTCAAGTTGACGTGAAGTCAAGGTATGTTTCGACGATGACCGATCTGCTCACCATCGGCGAGGTCGCCGATCGCACCGGGGTCACGACGGCGACCCTGCGCTTCTACGAGACCGAAGGCCTGCTCCGACCGCTCCGCACCGAGGGCAACCAGCGCAGATTCGAACGAGAGGTCCTGCGGCGCGTCAGTTTCATCCGCATCGCACAACAGGTGGGCCTCACGCTCGACGAGATCCGCGCTCATCTCGCCTCGCTCCCGCAGGAACGCACCCCCACGAAGGCCGACTGGGCTCGACTGTCGCGTGCTTGGAGGCCGCGGCTCGACGAGCAGATCGCCGTGATGCAGCGACTGCGCGACCAGCTCGAGGACTGCATCGGCTGTGGCTGCCTCTCGCTGAAGGCATGCGCGCTCTACAACCCGAGCGACGTCGCGTCCCGGTTCGGCGCCGGCGCCCGCTACCTGCTGGGCGACCCACCCGACAAGCGAGGTGCGTGATCAGTCGGCGACGCTCACCATCGAGGCGAGCGGATCGAAGGTGGGCAGCGACGCGCACACCGCTCGGGCGAGCTCGATGAACCGCTCGGCGGCCGGGATGAGGCTGCGCCCCTTGCGGCGGGCGAGGGTGACGACACGCGGCGGCACGTCG
>JAYSLK010000838.1:0-2398 GCA_043725585.1 Actinomycetota bacterium | reverse complement strand
GCTCGGCAGCGCCCCTCGTGCGCGATGACAGGAACTCCATGTAGTCCTTGCCCGCCAACGGGCGCGTGATCACGTACCCCTGGCCGACGTCGACGCCCGCCCGTCGCACCTCGGCCAGCACCTGTGGGTTCTCGATTCCCTCGGCCACGACCTGCAACCCGAGCGCTGCAGCGAGTTCGACCGTTGAACGAATGATGGCGATCGCTCGCACGTCGTCGCCGATGGCGAAGACGAAGGACTTGTCGATCTTCACCTCGTCGACGGCGAGATCGAGCAACCGCGCCATCGATGAGTACCCGACACCGAAGTCGTCGATCGAGATCCGCATGCCGGCGGCGCGCAGGGTTGCGATGGATCGCGAGGCCCTGTCGGGATCATGGGCGAGCTCGGTCTCGGTGATCTCGAGCGTCAGCTTCTGAGGCGGGTAGTCGTAGATCCTCAAGAGGTCGGCGATGTACTCGCCAAGGTTGTCGTCGACGACATCGCGATGCGAGATGTTCACGCTCACACCCACGTGTGGGCAGCGCTCGGCGTGAAACGCGATGGCCTGCGCGAGCACCGCTCGGGTGAGACCCGGCACCAGCCCGGCACGTTCGGCGAGGGGGACGAACTCGTCCGGGAGCATCAGCCCTCGGGTGGGATGCTGCCACCTCACGAGAGCTTCCGAGCTCGTGATCCGGCCGTCGCGGAGATCGACTTTCGGCTGGTAGTACAACGACAGCCCCCGGTGTTCGATCGCCTGTCGGAGATCGTCGAGGAGTTGCAGCTTCTCCCGCGTCTGGAAGTCGCTGGCCGAGTGGTACATCGCGACGTCCGTCCGACGGCGCTTCGCGTCGTACATGGCCACGTCGGCGCTGCGCAGCACGCCCGAGCGGGTGTTGCTGTGACTCGGGTAGAGCGCCACGCCGATCGCCGCCCCCACGCGCACGCTGATGCCATCGACCATGAACGCCTCTTCGAGCGCTCGTTGCAGGAGGGCTGCTCCCTCGAGCGCGGCCCGATCGTCGTGCACGATGATCACCACGCCGAACTCGTCGCCCCCCAGGCGGGCAAGCAGACCCGCATCGCCGACGACGGGAAGGAACCGGTCGGCCACGAGGCGGAGCAACTCGTCGCCTGCATGGTGACCGAGCGAGTCGTTCACCTCCTTGAACCCATTGAGGTCGATGATCATCACGGCGACGGTGCCCGGAGCCACTTCGATCAGCCGGTCCATGCCTTCCAAGAAGCCGCGTCGATTCGTGAGCGACGTCAACTCGTCCGTGCGCGCCAACCGGAAGCTCTCGCTGCCGGTGTGCAGCTCGTGGACCGCGAGGGCAGTCCGCAGGATGACAGCTGCGACGGCGCCGAGCGCGAGCACGGCCGACCAGATGCTCACCGTGGCGACGATCTCGGCGCCGAGGATGCCGAGTGCGACGAGGCTGAACACGATCGGCATCACGCTGAGCTGCGACGGCCGTGACTGGGTCGATCGTCGCGCCGAGAGCGGGAACCACGCCGACAAGGCGATGAGCACCGTCGCCACGAGACGGACGTCGTGCGTCCAACCCGGGACGACGAGCACACCCGAGCGGAGCTCGTTCGCATCGGTTGCCCAGTGCAGTTGGCCGAGGTCGGCGACGAGCAACAGGCACGCGGCGCCAGCGAACAGCGCGATCGATGTGCTCGGGCGGTAGCGCATCGCCGAGATCGACGACGCCACGACGGCGACGACGATCAGGTCGAGCAGGATGGCGAACAGCGTGATCCGAACCTCGTAGCCGCTGCCCGTGTCGGTGAGTTGGTCCGGCCACAACATCGAGAGCGCGGCACCGCCGCCGAGAACGAGGATGATCCCGTCGATTCGGTCGCTACGAAGCGCCGAGGGGCTCGCCTTGTGCACGATCATGGCGGCTGCCGCGGCCAGCACCGCGGTCCCGAACAGCCGGATGAGATCGGAGACCCTCGGGGTGGACAGCGAATCGAGGTAGCCGGCCGAGATCTGTGCGAGTGGGCCGGCAGCGACCGCAACGGTGAGCAGCACCCACCTGCGGCGGCGGTGGACGTCGGCTCGTGCGACCAGGGCGACGAGGGCGACGGGGATGGCCCCCGCCACCAGGTCGAGTCCACCCAGCCCCCGACCGGTCACGGTCGTGAAGCGAGATCGACCGACGATCGCGACGACGGCGGCCAGCACCGACGCGGCGAACAACACCCGAGCGAGCGACGTGCCTGAGCGGGTGGGCAGCACGATCGCATCCGTCGACCGTCTCGACCGCTTCGGCCGCCTCGTGAGACCCGTGCGACTCATCGGCGGACCGTCCCTGCGGGAGCTTCGGGTGGTGGAGTGATTCATCGGTGCGTTGGTGGCGGTTGGTCAGCTCGGAGGTCGAGTCGCGGTGCAGAACCGAGAGCGCTC
>JAYSLK010000837.1:0-11105 GCA_043725585.1 Actinomycetota bacterium | reverse complement strand
TCGCTGGTCGTGCTCTTGGTGCTCGCCGCGTGCGAGCCGTCGAACACCCCGCTGCGATGGCTGTCCGACAGCGACGCTGCACGGTGGTGGTTCCTGGTTCCTGTGTGGGCGTTCGCCTTCTTGATCGCGTTGGTCGACGGCAGGGGAGTGCGTGCCGGCATGCGAGCCCCCGCACAGTGGCTCACCATCTGTGGGATCTGGATGATGGCGGTCAGTCCGTTCGGGCTGGTGCCACACCTCGATCTCACCACGGCGGCAGGCTTCACGGCGTTCGTGCTCGCCGGAGCTGCCGTGGTCGATGCGGGTGGATGGCCGCGGCTGCGGGCCGCGCTCTTTCCCGCATCGGTCGTGCTCGTCGTGGCGAGCGTCCTCACCGAGCTGAGCGGCATCGGGGGGAGCCGATGGTTCGGTGTGTTTCGCGATCCGAATGCACTCGCCTTCGGCTGTGTGGTGGCGGCACTGTGCGGAGTGGACCGTTGGATGCGCGGTGGGCGACACGGATTGCTGCTCGCAGCATCCTCGCTGCCGGTGCTTGTGCTCACCGATGGCCGCATCGCGATGGTTGCTCTCGTCATCGGTGTGGCAGCCATGGTGCGGCCGGCGCTGCCGACGTTCGTCGTGCCGGCGATGTTCGGCGTGGCGTGCATCGGCGTGGTGCTGCTCGCCGCGGACGACTCACTCGGCGAGCGAGCCACTCGCACCGTGTCACGTTCAGGGGAGTCGTCCGAGATCACCACGCTCACCGGCCGCACCGAGATCTGGGGAATCGCTCTCGACGACGTGGCTGAGCGACCGCTGATGGGCGTCGGGGCGGGCAGCACCACGGAGGTGTTCGAGCGGGCTCAGGAAAGCGAGCGGATCGGATTCGTGGTCACCCACGGACACGATCTGTGGGTGCAACTCCTGCTGAGTGGGGGAGTCGTGGCGGTTGCGCTCGTGTTGCTGGGCACGATCGACTTCACGCTGCGAGCGCGCGCCCGACCGATCCGCGATCGCGACGCTCTGCTGATCGCTCTGTTCGTGCATGGACTCACCGAGGACGTGATGTCGGAGCCTCGATGGACGCTGATCATGGCCGCTGCCGCGTTCGCATCGACCTCGCCTCGTCGTGGCCGTCTCCGTCAGCTCAGGCGACGCACATCGCATACACCGTCAACGTGACGTTGCCGGCGGTGCCGAACGACACCACTGTGCCTCGCCACGACCCTGTCGTGTTCGGGAACGTCGCTGTGACCTGGTGACGCTGGTTGGTGGTTGCCGACAGACCTCCGCTGATCACCTTCGGCGCCTCGACGGGACAGGTGGCGGTCGCCGTCAGCTCATCCGTGCTGTTGAACGTCGGGTCGTTCGCGATCGCGGTGACGATCGTGATGGCACCGAATCCAGCCGGGCCCTGAGGGCCGATCGCTCCGGGATCGCCCTTGTCGCCCTTCAGCCCGGGCGCACCCGCAACCCCTGTCGCCCCGGTTGCACCCGCCGGACCCACTGGACCAACCGCCCCCGCAGGACCAATCGCACCAGCCGGACCCGCTGGACCAGCCGGGCCGGTCGCACCCGTGGCACCCGTGGCACCCGTGGCACCCGTGGCACCCGTATCGCCCTTGTCACCCTTCAAACCAGGCGCACCCGCAACACCCGTCGCCCCCGTCGCGCCCGTGGGACCAACCGCGCCAGCCGGACCGGCGGGACCAACCGCACCTGTCGGACCGTCCGCACCCGTTGGCCCGGTGTCGCCCTTGTCTCCCTTGAGGCCAGGCGCACCCGCAACACCCGTCGCCCCCGTCGCGCCCGTGGGACCGGCAGGACCAACCGCACCAGCAGGACCGACAGGGCCCGCAGGGCCAACAGCACCGGTCGACCCGGTTTCGCCCTTGTCACCCTTGACACCAGGCGCACCCGCAACACCGGCGGGACCGACAGGACCAACAGCACCGTCCGCACCCGTGGCTCCGGTATCGCCCTTGTCTCCCTTGTCACCCTTCAGACCAGGCGCACCCGCAACACCAGCAGGACCAATAGCACCAGCCTCACCAGTCGGACCAGCAGGACCAACCGCACCAGCAGGACCAGCAGGACCAGCCTCACCAGTCGGACCGGCAGGACCAACCGCGCCAGCGGGACCCACCGGGCCCACAGGACCGTCAGCACCCGTGGCTCCGGTATCGCCCTTCGCACCAGGCGCACCCGCAACTCCAGCCGGACCGACCGCACCAACCGGCCCCGCAACACCAACCGGACCGACGGCACCGACCGGCCCAGCAGGACCCGCAGGACCAACCTCACCCGTCGCACCGGCAGGGCCCACAGGGCCAGCCGGACCAATCGCACCGGGCGCACCGGGCGCTCCGGCATCGCCCGTGTAACCCTTGTCACCCTTGTCACCCTTCAGACCAGGCGCGCCCGCAACACCAGCAGGACCAGCAGGACCAGCAGGACCAGCCTCACCAGTCGGACCAGTCGGACCCGCCGGACCCGCCGGCCCAGCAGGGCCCGCTGGGCCGATCGACGAACCGGAACCAGCAGGACCAGCAGGACCAGCCGGACCCGGTGCTCCGGGATCACCCTTGTCGCCCTTCGGACCAGCTCCTCCCGATCCGCCACCTGCCGGGACGTAGTAACCGACGACGTCGGCGATGATGTTGACCGTTCCGCTGAGGTTGAACATCTTGAACTCACCGGCGGGGGAGAGCTGCACGTCCACCTTGTTCGGCGTCGGCGGCGCCCCGGCTACCCAGTTCAGACTCGAGGCCAAGGGACGTGGCGAGTCCGCGGGCCACACGGTCAGGTAGCTGGATGATGTGCCACCCACCGCCGTCACGTTCATTGCGACCGCCGTTGCAGACGCAGGGACGCCGCAGTTGCCATTGGTGCCATGCACCATCTGCGTCAGTTCGCCACCAGCGGGGATCGGTGTCGATACCGATCCCACCGTGTCGGGTGCTGGGCGGGTGTCGAGGAGTCGGCACGGGGGTACGGGAACGAGCAGCGATGGCGAACCTCCGCCCTCGCCCCACACCTGGACCGCGCCGATCGTGGCCGTGCCGACCGCGGCAGCGACCGCCATCGCCAGTGCCTTCCTCATGATGGGCTCCTCTTCCGCCAGCGCGCCGGTGAAGTCCAATCGGCAACAGGGGCCGGATCTCGACACCCCCAGACGGGGGTTTCAAGCCACCCATCGTTCTCACCAGGGATGATTCGGCACTCCGTGCCTTAGCGGCAGCTGAGACCGGAGTCCTCGAACGGACACAACCACGTCAAGTGGGGGGAGATGGCCGACGGAAGGAATGGTGCACGTGCGCCAGCGAACGCTCCAGCGAAGGGAGGAACGATCCTCGAATGAGTCGCCAACGACCGACTTCGACACCAGCGCGAAGGTGGCGCGTCGCGTCGATCGCCGTCGTCGCAGGCTGCCTCATCGGGTGCTGGACTCGCAGCTACGTCCGCGAGCGGGGCGCGGCGCGACGCGTCAAGCTCGGAGACTGACGCCGCCGCAAGGGAGATCATCGAGATCGGGAGCCAGCTCCGACACGCTCATCTCCGCGAGGTCGATAAGACGGTGCTGCAGGTGTTCGGTGTGGCCAGCGACGCAGCCGTCGAGGCGCTGTCACAGGAAGCCCTGGCGCTCTACGACCTGATGCGCACTGACGCGGCTGCGTTGCAGATCCTGAACGACGCGCTCGACGCGGCGCACACCCTGGGCAAACCCGATGTTCCCGACCTCCTCACCGCGTACGTCGCATGATCGGAGCCGTACATTCTCTCGAACGGCGGCTACCTGGGCCCCGACGCCGACGCCCTCGACCGACCCATCGCACCACGAGAGTGGTGGTGCACCGAGGGAAGCGGCCGCTCGCAAGGTTCACCCAGAATTGACATAACGATGATTATCGGCGTTGTGCCACTCGTGAGCAACCCAGGGAGTTGAGCCAGCTGCCAACCAGCCCTCTCCACGCGATGAGAGATGAGTGGCGCTGGTGCGCTCATCTCTCATCGCGAATCACGTCGGGGTGCCCATCTTCCGGTTCACCAACGGCGATGCCGCGTCGAGTAACCATCGAAGCGCAGTGATCGCCTCAGCCTTGGTCAGCTCGTTCCCAAGTTCACGCCTGGTGTCGATCACCGCACACTCGAGCACGTACAAGTCGTCGTGCAGCGCATTGAGCTCGGAACGCGCCACGACCAACTCTTCATCACTCAGCGCCAACTCACGCCCACGTTGCCGCGACACCCAGTCCTATTGCCGGCAGGCATGCGAACAGAACTGACGAGGACGCCCCGGACCGGCGTGCTCGGCCAGGGGAACGCGACACCACCGACATCGCCGCGCGATCGGCGAGCCACCGGTCCCCTGTGCTCCCTCTCGGGCCAAATCCGTCATGACTAAATCGTAGACGCCGCGTGTCGGCCGGTGTGCGACCGGGCCGGCGAACGAGTCGAACCGGACGAGGGCGCACCTCAGCTTCAGTCTCGCCGCGTGGTCGCCGCAGTAGCTTCGCGATGTGCATCGCGCCTCACTCACCCGCGTCGGCTTCGCTGCCCGGGCGATCGCCGTCGTGGCGCTCGCGGTCGCAGGATGCACAAGCGACCCGACGAAGGAGGCCTCGTCCGTCGAACCCCGATCGACCAAGGACGCCTCCCCTGCCTCCGCCGCCTCCGCCGCCTCACAGCTCGCCATCGTCGACGGCCGGAGCAACACGTGGACAGCGCGAGACGGCACGGTCGTGTCGTTCGTCGTGGTCGTGCCGCCAACACGGCAGATCGGAGAAGCTGGACGCGTCTTGCTCGCGTTCCCGCCGGGAGGGCAGGACCTCGACCTCACCGATCAACTCGTCGACGAGTACTGGCGTGATGAGGCACTCGTACGCGGGTGGGTGGTCGTCTCCCCCGCTGCCCCTGTCACGGGGCTCTGGTACACCGATGACACCGCTGCCCTGCTTCCTGCGTTCCTCGACTCGATCGAGGCCACGTTCCCGCCGACGGACGGCACGTTCGATCTCGCCGGCGTCAGCAACGGAGGGCTCAGCGGTTTCCGTGCCACCCTCGACCATCCGGAACGATTCCGGTCGATGGTGCTCTTCCCCGGCGCACCGCCGAGCGACACCACCGACGAGCAGTTCGCTGCACTCGACGCGATCGACATCACGCTGATCGTCGGCGGCGACGACGCGAGTTGGCTCCAGGGTTCGCAGCTCGCCCACGATCGCCTCGCGGCGATCGGCATCGACAGCGAACTGGTGGTCGTGCCCGGCGAGGGCCACATCATCCAGAGCCTGACAGCGGCACAGCTGTGGGACGCGCTCGACCCGTGACGATCGACATCGACGTGCACGTACGCCCGGGTGCGAAGCGCACTCTCGTCGGCGGTTCGCACGACGGTGTTCTCACCGTCGCAGTCGCCGCTCCCCCGGCAGACGGCCAGGCCAACGAGGCCGTTCGCCGGGCGGTGGCCGATGCGTTCGGCATCCGCACGTCGGCGGTCGAGATCGTCCGCGGGCACTCGTCGCGCCGCAAGCAGCTCAGCCTCGACGGCGACGACGCCGTGATCGCAGCGCGTCTGATCCAACTCCGCGACTGACCGATCACCGACCCGTGGACGCGAACCGGTCGCGCTTCGCGGCGGGGTTCACCGTGGAGCGCGACCGGAAACGAATGCGTCAGGCGGCAGACCGGTCGATCTGCACCACGTCGGCATCGGATGACGCCGGCGTGAAACGACGGATCAATGCCGCAGCCAACCCTTCGATGCTTCCGCCGTTGGTGACGAGTACGTCCGGCATCACATCGACACGACCTTCGGCGATCGCGTTGATCGCTGCGACCAGAGCGGTCGCGGTCGCGCCGAGCGCCTGCTTCTGCGCCTCGAATCCCTCGGCACGAGCCAGTCCCAGTGCCTCGGCAGCCTTGGCCTCGGCGAGTCCCACGGCTTCGGCACGCGAGGCCTCGGCAGCACCGACCGCGGTGATCTTCGACGCCTCGGCGAGACCGATCACCTCCACCTTGGTCGCCTCGGCTCGGGCAGTCGTCTCCACGTAGGCGGCCTCGCCCCGCGCCTGGGCGGCACGTGCATCGGCCGCGTTCGAGTTGATCTCGATCGACACCTGTGAGCTCGCGAGTTGTCCTTGCATGTCGGCGGTGCCGCGGGCCTTCTCCACCTCGATGCGGGCGTGTTGGGCCTCGCGCTGCTCGTGGAACGTGGCCTTCTCCTGCCTCGCGATCTCTCGTTCGGTCAGCACCTGCACCAGCTCCACCGGGAAGATCACGTCCTGGATGTACACCCCTCGGGTCTCGACGTCGTACGAGGCGAGGTAGCGCGTCACCGCCTCGAGAGCGGCCTGTTGAACCTCGTCGCGCGTCTCGATGAACCGCACCGCCTCCAGCCGCTGGAGGGTGTTGCGGAAGTGGTTGCCGACGGCTGACTGCAGCACCTCATTGACGAGGTTCTGCATCGTGCCGCCCATCGAGATCACCTTCGGCGCTTTGGTGTCGCTCACGTGGATCTGCACCTGCAGGTCGATCGAGAACACGAAGCCCTCCCGGCTCTTGCCCTCGATGGGGCTGAGCGACGAGTCGAGGTTGTGTGCTTGACTCGACGCACTCGCCCAGTTGAGCGTGAGGATCGAGGTCGGCACGATCTCGGCGGCGTAGATGCGCGGGTTGATCGGATACTTGCCTGTCCGCAGTGGCTCCTGCCAGATGCCGCGGCGGCCGGGCCGCACGATCGAGCCGAACTTGAACTCGACCCCACTCGTGTCGAGCGTGGGCAAGCCCACGAAGCTCTTGATCACCGCGACCTCACCCTGACGCACGACGAGCATCGGACCATCTCCACGCTCACGAGGAACGGGTTGAGCAGGTATGCGCCGTACAGCAACGCGTCGTGCTGCAGGCCGATGCGACCACCGTGCGCCATGAAGGCCTGGAAGTCCTGGTAGTTGTTGTGCAGTTCGTTCTTGCGGCCGAGCAACGTGTCGATGATCTCGGCGTCGGTGGCGCCGTCAGCCTCCATCGCATGCACGTCATCGAACCCACCCAGCCGGCTGGCGATGTCGCCTGACGGCAGCGGCTCCCCTTCGAGCGCGGTCACCACGCCGACCATGTCGGTCGATCCGTTGGGCGAGATCACGGTCACTTGCAGTTGCCGCGGATCGAGCCCGAACACTTCGGGCGCAATGCCGCCGAACTGGTGCACCACCGCCCGCAACTCGCTCGACACCGGCGCTCCGTACACACGGCTCGCTGTGATCACCAAGAACGCCGCAGGATGGATCGGCACGAGGGTGCCCGGAGGCAGCACGGGGCGCTGCACACCCTTTTGCCCGCCGCTGGACAAGAACGCGCCGAGATCGCTGAAGTTGCCGAACGCCTTGCGGTACTCAGCGCTCTTGGCTCCGATTGCGATCGGATCGCCCACTTGCGCGATCACCACGCCGAGCTCGCCGGCGGGGACCTGAACCCACGGGTGCTTGGCAACCGTGTACACCGGCCACAGCTTGAATCGCAGACCAGGCATGAGCAGTCCGGCCTGATAGCCGGCCTCGCCATGCATGGCAACAGGGTTGCCATCGGGCAGGCTCCGACGTGCGAGCCGCTTGTTGACCAAGCCGATCTCTGCTGGGCCGATGACCCGGAGCGACTTCGCGACGATGGCGGCCGCGAGTGAGATGACGATGAGTGAGACGACGAGGATGAAGAGCATCGCCCCACCTCCTTTCTGGATCCTCCTGGACCCGATGAGATGGATGTTGATGCCGACCAGACTTCCCGGCGCTCCAGACAGGGTGGTTTGTATCGCACCTGTCTGCTACTCGTCCTACGCCTGTCGCGACGAGCGGTCAAGCGAAATCGTCCCGACCACGACGAGCGATCCGAAACTCCGGCCCGGCCGGCGTGCATGCCGATCTACATTCCCGGCCATGGACGCCACATTGGCCGAGGGATACATCGCCCGCCCGTATCGCGGTCGTGAGGATCACCAGATGATGGCCGATGTGCTCGGCGCCGTGCGCCGCGCCACGTCGGACAACGAGGTGCCCAACGTCGAACAGTTCGACAACACCTACGGCAAGTTCCTTGCCGACGATTGCGTACCCACCCGCGATGCGGTGCTGGTGTTCACCGCCGAGGGCGAGCCCGTGGGCTACGGGCGCACCATGCGCGAAGTGCACGAGGCGGGGGACGTGAACTGGACCTGCTTCCCCGTGCTGCATCCCGACCACGCTGATGAAGCGTTGTTCATCTCATTGATGGAGTCGATGCAGCGCCATCTGCACACCCTCGAGCTGGGTGACCCGACGCCGACTTGGTACCTCACCTTCTCGGCGCATCCTGGGCCAGGCTGCCCTGCGGCCGGGCCGTCGGCCTGGCTCGAATCGATGGGCTACCAGCCGTTCCAGTTCGGAGCGACCCTCGTTCGCCCACATCTCGACGACATCCCCGTACTCTCGCTTCCCGACGGTGTCGAGATCCGTCCGGTGCAACCTCTGCACCTGCGCCAGATCTGGGACGTGCACCAGGAGGCGTTCCGCGGCCAGTGGGACTTCCACGAGCCGGACGAGGTTGAGTTCCAGCACTTCATCGACGACCCGCTCCGCGACGAGTCGCTCTGGAAGATCGCGTGGGCCGGCGACGACGTGGTGGGACAGGTGAAGTCGTTCATCAACGCACACGAGAACTCGGTCGTCGGCCGCCTTCGGGGCTACACCGAGTCCATCTCCACGCGTGCCGGCTGGCGTGGCCGAGGGATCGCCGGCACGCTGCTGTGCGCCAGCCTCCGAGAGTTGCGCGTCCGCGGGATGACCGAAGCGGCATTGGGCGCCGACGTGGACAACCCGTCCGCGTTCGGGCTGTACCAACGGATCGGGTTCCAGGTCACTTCGTACGAAGCCGTGTACCGCCGACCGATCGGGTCGGCCTGAACCTCACGGCCTCACCCTCACGGCCTGAACCACTCGGCCGGGCGCGATCTCAGGGAGCGGGGCTGCGCCTGATCCCGTCGACCCGATTCACCCGTCCATCCCGAAGCGGTCCTGCGAGCCGGCTGCAAGCTCGAGCAGGCGATCCCCCGGCAGCGGCGACAGCATCACCCGAGTGACACCCAGCTCCCGCAGCTGCTCGATCCGGCCGCTCACCTCGTCGAGCGTGCGGCCTCCGCCACCAGCGCTCAACTCGATCTCGGACGGGTCGCGACCCCTCGAGGCACACTCGGCTCGCATCGCGTCGAACGCGGAGCCGAGATCGTCGAGACTGCCACTTCCGGGGAAGAAGCCGTTTCCGATGCGCGCCGCTCGCTGGGCCGCCTTCGTGGTGTGTCCGCCGATCACGATCGGCACCGATCCGTTCACGGGCACCGGTCGGCTGATGCAGCTGTCGAAGTTCGCATAGGTGTTGTGCACCGTCGCCTTGTCGCCGGTCCACAGGGCTCGCATCGCCTCGACGTAGTCGTCGTGGCGACGACCGCGATCGGAGAACGGCACGCCGAGCGCATCGAACTCCTCCTTCAACCAGCCGACCCCCACGCCCAGCAGCAGTCGCCCGCCACTGAACACGTCGAGCGTCGCAACCTCTTTGGCGACCACGAGCGGATCAAGCTCGGCACCGGCATCCTCATCCTTCCGCAGCGCAACCCGCTCGGGCCATCTTGCCGCTCTTGTCGTACGGGTACTTCGACTCGTACCCGCTGGGCACGACGACGTGCTCCACGGTCCCACAGGGACTCGAACCCCGCGCCTTCGGCGGCCACGGCGAGCTGGCGGGCCCCGGCAGGCGTCGAGCCCATTCCGGTGTGGTGAACATGAGTCCGAACTTCATGCCGCGCACCCTAGGTGGGCGCGACGGCTCGATCGAGATCCGGGGGCTTCGGCGCGTCAGCGGTCGGTGAGCGACTGCTGCCAGACCGCTTCGAGGCGGTCGAGTCGTTCTGTCGCGAACGCGCGAAGTTGATCGGCCACGCCAGTGACCAGCAGGTTGAAGACGGACAGCGTTCCCACGTGGGAATCGAACGGTCCGGCTCCGGCGGCAGCCACGACGAAGGTGCGTTGCGCCACGGCCGACAGCGGCGACAGGAGGCTGTCGGTGATCGCGACGGTCCACACCCCGACTGCTGCGGCGGATGCGGCTGCATCGACGACCCAGCGTTCGTAGCGACGGAAGTCGACCGACACCAGCACGTCGGTCGGGCGGAGCAACGCGATCTGACGGCGCACTGCGATGTCGTTGCCATCGAGCGACTGCACATCGTCACGCAAGGCTCCGAGATCGACCACGAGCTGTTGCGCCACTCCGCGCGAGGCATCGCCCGACAGGACGAACACACGCGCCGACAGATCGGCCAAGTGCCTCACCACATCGTCGAGCGTCGTCGGATCGATCGACCGCAGCGTCGACTGCACGTTCGCCTGCTCGAGCTGGGCATGCCGGCCCACGATGTCGCTGCCCACCGGCTCACGGATGCGTTCGGCTGCGGGGCGCAGCTGATTGGCCAGATCGTGTTGCACCGAGGACTGGAGCGCTGTGAACCCGTCGAAGCCCAGCTTGCTCGCCAACCGCACCACCGTGGCAGCGCCCGCCCCTGCGGCTGCAGCCAACTCGGCCACGGTGCCGAAGGCAACGAGCTGCGGATGCTCGAGCACCACCTCGGCCACCCGCCGTTCGGCGGTGGTGAGCGAGGCGCCCGCTCTCCCGATGCGATCCGCTGATTCCACGACCTGGAGTGTAGATGCCGTCCGGCGTGCATCTGGGAGCGATCGAGCGAAACGTTCCGATTCTGGCTAGACTTGGAACATGCGTTCCAACAGCTCGATCTTGACCACGTCCACCGATCACGCGCTCCCGCCTGTCGTCGTCCACACTGCGACATCGACAGCGGTCGTGCCTGTCGCTGATCCGTTGTCCGACGTGTTCGTCAACGCCGCTCGCCACGCGACACGACTGCTGCCTGCCGAGATCCACGACGCACTCGTCGACTTCGTCGATCAGCCTCACCGCAGCGGCGCGCTGTTGCTCAAGGGCATGCCTGTCGGCGAGCTCCCACCCACGCCGGCCACCCCCACCACCCCGTCGACCAAGGACCACACGAGCGAGTTCTCCCTGCTCACCGTGGCGCGTCT
>JAYSLK010000836.1:0-2264 GCA_043725585.1 Actinomycetota bacterium | reverse complement strand
GCTCGCGGCTGGTGCCCGGTTCACCGGCTCGGGGCGTCGGCACGATGGTTGCCGCGGGCACGTCCGGTCGAGCGCTGGTGTCGATCCCGGCCACAGCGTCGTACGACCGCTCCGGCTTCGGTTGGCCCGCGGCGATGAGCGCCGGCCTGGCGTGCGGCATGATCGTCGCCATGCTCGCCGTGCGCCGCCACCTCGGCCGCGACCTGCCGCCACCAGCGAACCGACGTGCGTCTGCGCTCCCCGCGAACTGACCCGTTCAACCCCGGTCGACCACCGGCGGGGGATCGGACGGGGAATCGGACGGGGGATCGAACGGGGGATCGAACGGGGCCGGCCTCGTTGGGTCCACCTCGGCCAGGAGGCCCGGATCGACTGGGTGGTGGACAGCGAGGCTGCGTCGACGGGTCGAGCGCCGGCGGCGAACAACCACGACGATCAACGCGATGAGCAGCAACGACACCGCTGCGGCTGCCATCGACGCCCGTAGGATCCGGCTTCGACCGAGCGCCGGAGCATCGTCCAACGTGCGGACGAGCAGGGCCGTTGACGCCCGAGCCGCGTCAGGCTCACCGGATTCGAGCGATGCTCTCGCATCGGCCAGGATCGGATCGAGCTCGGCGCCCATCAACCCCACCCGCAGCGCGACTTCGCGAGGTTGTTCGAGCCGGCCCTGGGCAGCAGTGACGACCGCGACGGCGTCGATTCGGTCGTCGATCTCAGCGGCGATCGCCTCCAGATCGGCAACATCGACGGCGCGCTCGTAGTCGGCCTCGAACAGGGTCGGGATCTCCACTCCCAGCTCGCGGGTCGCCGTCGCCAAGGCATCGAGCGCATCGAGGACCTCACCGGCCGCGGTCACGATCGGATCGACATCGTCGAAGGCCCAGTCGGTCATCGCGGTGCGGAGCCCTGCCGGAGCCGCCCAGCCGGCGCCGCGATCCACCAGGTCGTCGTAGACCGAGATCGCTTCGGCGCGAGCGGTGAGGTCGTCGAGTGCCGCGGTGTCGGAGACGGACAGAACATGGTCGCGAAAGAGGTCGGCTGCGGTGGTGCTGCCCCCGACTCGCTCGAACAGGTCGAGCAAGCGCCTCCGATCGACGGGTCGCTCCGGCGCCGACGGATCATCGTCTTCGACCTCGTCAGCCGTGGCCGGGTCGCCTGGGTAGGGCGACACGTCGCCGTATGCGGCGACGAGCACATCGCTCATCGCCTCCTCGCCGATCTCATCGAAGACGCGATCGATCACCGACCACGCGGCGTTGTACCCGTACTCCTCCGTGGCGTCGTCGATGGCGTCGTCCGTGGTGTCGTCGGCGTCATCGAAGTCGGGCGTGTCCCAGTCCTCGAGCTGCAGCGCAGCTGGTGCAGCAGGGTCGATCGACTCGGGCTCCGCAGCGGCGCCGCCGAGCCGCCCGACGGCCTGGTTCGAGTACAGCTGGGCGAACCCCTCGTTCACCCATCGATCGGAGAACGTCGTCGAGTTGAACCACGCATGTGACAGTTCGTGCAGCACCACTTCAGCGTCGAGGTCCTCCCCCACCTCGACCTCGTCGTCGGTGACGCTGAACCAGCCTGCGTACCCGTAGAGGTACGGCGTGACCGTCTGTAGCACGACGAGCCGGTCGGAGAGCGGCCATGGCTCGCCGATCAGTTCGGCGAGCTCGGGCACGCCATCGGTGAGTTGCGTGCGCACGAAGTCGGCCCACTCCTGATCATCGGGCCAGTGCGTGATCGAGAACTGGTCGTCGCCGACGACCACGTCGGTCGATGCGAGCGCGTCATCGAGCCGAGCCGACACGAACAGCGCATAGCGATCCGGTTCGGCGATGTCGTCGGTCACCAGCACGGTGGCTCCATCGACCGCTTGGCGGCGCGGTTCCTCACCGAAGGTCTCGAAGTCCCAGCCCGTCGGGATCTCGACGCGCACCGTGACCTGGCCAGGATCGCCGAGGCCGAATGCCTCGAAGAATGCGTAGGCCCCGTTCACCCGCGACTGGTTGTCGCTGCGCGGTGGGAAACCGCTGAGGTCATAGGTGAGCACCACGGTCGTCGACTGCTTCGCGAACAGGTTGCGGGCGAGCGAGATGTCGAAGAGGTAGATGTCGGTCTCGTCGGGGACGAGTCGTGATTCGATCGCCAACGGCACTCCGTCGGTGGTGGCGGCTGGGTTCTCGGCCCCCACGGCAACGGGCACCGTGTATCCCGAGAAGAACGGCCGACGGACGATGTTGCCGTCGCGGACATCCGACAGCGGGTTCGTGATG
>JAYSLK010000835.1:0-7536 GCA_043725585.1 Actinomycetota bacterium | reverse complement strand
AGATCGCCCGCACGCTCGACTGCCGAGGCATCGCCACACTGCATCAAGATGTTGTTCTCGGCCGGCAGCGGCTCGGCCGTGTCGAAGCAGCTCACCAGCGGGATGCCCAGTTCCTTGGCCTGGTCGAGCTGATCTTGGATCAGCGCCGGAGCCGTACCGGTGATCGCGACGTAGTCGACACCGAGATCGATCGCCTGCTGGAACGCGGCGGCGGCATCGGTCGAAAACGAGATCACCTCGAGGTTCCAGCCCAGTGCCGCGGCGGCGTTCTTGAACCCCACCCCGATCTGGATGCACGAGGGAAGACTGCACTCGAGCCATGCGATCGTCTTGACCTCAGGGGTCGAGTCGAGCGGGATCGTCGGCCCGATGTCGGCCGGGATGGTCAGGTTGGCATCGACGACTGCCTGCGCAGCCGCGAGACCTTCACCGCCGCCCGACTCAGCCTCGGTCGCGGCCGGCTCGGTCGCGGCCGGCTCGGTCGCGGCTGGCTCGGTCCCGCCTGCTTCGGTGGCCTCGGTGGCCGCCGGATCGGTGGTCGTCGTCTCGTCGTCGTCACCACAGGCTGCGGCGACGAGCATCAGCGGCAGTACGAGCGCAAGTGCGCGTACGGATTTCCTCATTGGTTCCCCCACATTGTTCGGCCGAGGCAGCACGGTGCTCGCTTCGGGCGCTTACTTATCCGCGGGTTAATATACAGTCCGAACGCGTGCCGTGCGCCACTGGGGACTCGTCACGGCATCACACGCGTCGCAAGGGGACTCTGTCGTGCAACCACTGTTGACCATCGAACACCTGTCCAAAGTCTTCCCCGGACAGGTCGCGCTCGATGACGTGAGCCTCGAGATCCAACCCGGTTCGACGCACGCGCTCGTGGGACAGAACGGGTCAGGGAAGTCGACCCTGATCAAGATCCTCGCCGGGTACCACCTTCCCGAGCCCGGCTACACCGCACTCCTCGACGGAACGAGCCTGCGTCTGGGAGACGGCCACGCGGCGGCCGCCGCCGGCATTCGATTCGTTCACCAGGACCTCGGCCTGGTCAACACCATGAGTGCCGTCGAGAACATCGCGATGGGAGTCGGCTACACCACCAAGCGAGTCGGGCGGATCGACTGGCGCGCCGACACGAAGCAGACGCTCGGCGATCTGTTCGTCCTCGGGTTCGACGACTTCGACGTGCGCGCTCCGGTCGGCACCCTCGCGCCGTCGCAGAAGACTGCAGTCGCTCTTGCCCGGGCGATGCGCGGCTGGGAGAACGGCGCCCGCTTGCTCGTGCTCGACGAGCCGACGGCGTCGCTGCCGGCGGCAGACGTCAAGCGACTGTTCGATGCGATCCATCGCGTGCGCGAGCGCGGCGTCGCGATCTTGTACGTCTCGCATCACCTGGACGAGGTGTTCGAGATCGCCGACGAGGTCTCCATCTTGCGCGATGGCCGGCGCGTCACGACCATGCCGACAGCCGATCTCGACCACGAGCGCCTGATCGAGTTGATGATCGGCCACAAGCTCGAACGCACCGGTCAGGGTGATCGAGCGGCCTCGTCCAGCGGTGACGGGCTCCGCATCAGCGCCCTCCGGGGCGGCACCGTTCGCCACGTCGATCTGCACGTGCGGCCCGGCGAGATCGTCGGGGTCGCCGGGATCACCGGCTCGGGGCGTGAGACGCTCGCCAAGCTGATCACGGGGCAGACACCCAGCGACCACGGCCAGGTCGTCGTCAACGGCACGCCGCTGGCCAACTTCGACCCACGTGCCGCGATCCGGGCAGGGATGGCGTTCGTCCCGGCCGATCGGGCGAGCAACGGCGTCATCCCGTTCACCTCGGTGAGCCACAACCTCACGCTCGCCAACGTGTGGCGCAACTGGCGCCGCGGCCGCCTGGATCATCGGCAGGAGACCGCGGAGGTCCAGGACTGGATCGGGCGGCTCGACGTCAAGACGGCGGGCACTGCGATACCCATCTCCGTGCTCAGCGGGGGCAATCAGCAGAAGGTGCTCATGGGTCGCAGCCTCCGACTCGCTCCGAGCGTGCTGGTGCTCGACGAACCCACCAGCGGCGTCGACGTCGCCGCCAAGGACCAGATCCTTCGTCTCATCGATCGGGCCGCGCAGGGTGGTGCTGCCGTGGTGGTCGTCTCCACCGACACCGACGAGCTCGTCCAGGTCTCCCATCGCATCATCGTCATGGTCGATGGTGTGATCATCGACGAGCTGACTGGCGACGACATGACCGCGGACCACGTGGATCGCGCCCAACTCTCTACGACCAAGACAGGACAACGATGACCACGACGATTGCCGCGGGAAGCCGCGACGGTGCCGACGACGCAGCGGCCGGAGAAGAGCCCCGCGGAGGAACGCCACGAGGTTCTTGGGTGTCTCGCCTCGGGTTCAACCGCTTCAGTGGCCTCTATCTGCTGGGCGTCTTCTTCTTCTTCTTCAGCCTGACCGAGAGCAACTTCTTGTTGTGGAACGGGAGCATCGAGTTCGTGCTCACCGAGAAGGTGATCGTGTGCATGCTCGCGCTCGCGTTCCTCATTCCGCTCGTCACGGAGACCTTCGACCTCTCGATCGGCGCGACGATGGCGTTGAGCCTCGTCATCGTGAACAAGATGGCGCTCGAGACCGACCTCCCTGACGCGGTCGGAGCGCTCGTCGGCATGGCCGCCTGCCTCGCGATCGGAGCGCTGAACGGACTCATCGTGGTCAAGCTGCGAGTCAACAGCTTCATCGCGACGTTGGGCATGAGCCAGGTGATCTCGGCGCTGATCCGCCGCATCCACGACGGCGGCAACATCACGACTGCCCTGAGCGACGGCTACGTGAACTTCGGCAAGGGCAACCTCTTTTCGTTCAAATGGCCATGGTCCGACAGTCAGATCTCGCTGCCCTACTACTTCTTCTACGGCCTGATCGTGACCGTCGTCGTGTGGTACGTGCTCGAACACACGCCGATCGGCCGCCACATGTTCGCAACGGGCGGCAATCGCGAAGCGGCTCGCCTGTCCGGGGTGCACGTCGATCGGTTGTCGTGGGGATCGCTGATCGCCTCCGCCGGGATTGCCGGCTTCGCGGGATTGATCTACTCGTGGAAGTTCGCGACGTACACGTCATCGGTCGGCCCCCCGCTGCTGTTCACTGCGGTCGGCGCCGTGTTCTTCGGCGCAAGCCAGCTGAGAGGCCGCCCGAACGTGTGGGGAACGATCATCGCCGTCTACACCCTGGCCTTCGGGATCAAGGGCATCGGCCTGCGGTACCCGCGCGAGATCGACTGGATGCAGCCGATGTTCGAAGGCCTGGTCTTGATCATCGCCGTCGCCGTGGCGAGCCGGCAGGCCGTCATCAAGGTGACGAAACGCCGAGCCGGCAGCCCGGCACCCACACCGGCTGCAGCAGCCGCATCACCCGCATCACCCGCATCCGAAGGAGCACCAGATGGATCTTGAGCCGAGGACCGACGATGTCCACCGAGAGATCCTCGGGTTCCTTCCGCCGAACCTGATGGACTTCTCCGACCTCGATGCCGGCCGAGCACAACTCATGGCGATGCTCGCCGCGACCCCCGCGGAGCTCCCCGATGACATTTCGGTCGAGGACCATCACGTCGCGACGGCCGACGGCCATTCGTTGCTGGTGCGCGTGTACCGGCCGAGCACCGCCGGCTCCGGCAGCCCGGCGCTCTATTGGATGCACGGTGGCGGGATGATCCTCGGCAACGTGTCGATGGATGATGCGATCTGCGCGTCCTATGCCGTCGCGGCCAGCGCGATCGTGGCATCGGTCGAGTACCGATTGGCGCCGGACTTCCCCTTCCCGACACCGATCGACGACTGCTACAGCGGACTGGCATGGCTGTTCGGCATGGCCGTCGAGCTCGGCATCGACCCCACCCGGATCGCGATCGGCGGGGCGAGTGCCGGGGCCGGTCTGGCCGCCGGCCTGGCGTTGATGGTGCGCGATCGAGGCGACTTCCGCCCATGCTTCCAGGTCCTCCGCTACCCGATGATCGACGATCGCAACCTCACCCCATCCAGCCGTGCGATCGAAGACCAACGGGTGTGGAACCGCAGCGCGAATCAGATCGCCTGGTCGGCGTATCTCGGGGGTGGAGCCGGTGGGATCGACGTCTCGATCTACGCCGCGCCCGCACGAGCGACCGATCTCGCCGGCCTGCCGCCCGCGATCGTGACCGTCGGTGATCTCGATCTGTTCCTCGACGAGGACATCGCGTACGCACAGGCGCTGCTGGGCGCCGGCGTGCCCACCGAGCTGCACGTGTATCCCGGGTCGTTCCACGGTTCGGACGTGATGGTCCCCCACGCCGACGCATCACAACGCTGGCGTCGCGACGAGGTCGCCGCCTTGACCCGAGCCTTCGCGAGCTCGCAATGACTTCCCCGGACGACGGGCGCCCTGCGCACACCGGACCCACCTTCCCGACCAGCGACCGAACGCCTCCAACCCGTCGACACCGGACGGCGAGTTCCTCAGGTGGCCGACCATGAGCAGCGCCTCCGATGCAGACCTCATCGCCGCCGCCGCCGAGATCGCTGCGCTCATCGATCTGCGCGGCAAGCGTGCACTCGTCACCGGTGCGACCAAGGGCATCGGGGCGGCGACGGCCCGACGGCTCGCGCAGGCCGGCGCGCACGTCACGGTGGCCGACATCGACCCGAGCGGTCGAGCGACCGCCGACGCGCTCGTGGCCGATGGATGGTCCGCCTCGTTCGTCACCTGTGACATCACCGATGCAGATCAGTTGCGCGATGCAGTCGCAGCCGCGGCAGACGGCGAACGCCTCGACATCATCGTGAACAACGCCGGCATCTTCCCCACAACCGGGCCGATCGATGCAGTCACCGACGACTTCGTGAGCCGGATGCTCGAGGTGAACCTGCGCGCCCAGTACAGCGCCTCGCGCGATGCCGCGCGATGGATGACCGATGGTGGCGCGATCGTCAACATCGCCTCGATCGCAGGTCTTCGCGGCGGTGCGAACATCACCGCGTACTCGGCGTCCAAAGCAGGCGTGATCGGACTCACCCGTGCGTTCGCGACCGAACTGGGAGCGAAGGGCATCCGCGTGAACGCGATCGCGCCTGGTGTGATCGATACGCCGGGCGTGCAGGACCAACTGGGCCCGCTCAAGGCCGGCGGAGTCGACATCGAGAAGGTGATCGCCGGAAATCCCCTGCGGATCGCCGGTCAACCGGATCACATCGCCCGCGCTGCGCTGTTCCTCGCCAGCGAACTCGCCGCGTTCATCACCGGTCACGTGCTCGTGGTCGACGGCGGCTACACCGCCTGAACGCGAACGACTGGGGACCACCAGGCTCAGGTCTGGCGGGTTACCTTGGTGACGCTCGCGCCGGCTGGTGAGTTGGCGAACATCGCTTCACTGTCGAAGCCGATGCGGGCCGTCGGGACGATCTCGATCACGACGCGGCCGGGGCTGTCGAGGTGATGCATGAACGCATCCTGCTTGGCGGCGTCACCGGGACGCACCCGCTGGGCGAGGGATCGGTAGAACCACTGCAACGTCTCGGTGTCGTCATGCACCAGTGCATCGCCCTTGTAGGTGAGTGCCTGGCTGATGCCGATGTCGGTGCCCCGACTCGAGATCGCGACCGCCACTCGGGGACGTGCTTCCACAGCGGCGACCCTCTTGCGCTGTCGCGTGCACGTCACCCAGATGCGGCCGTCGTGCGCCACGAAGTTCATGATCACACCGACAGGGTCGCCGTCCTTGGTGGTCCACATGAAGGTGCACTCGGTCTGGGTCTCGAGCAGGTTCTGTTCGCGCTCGCCGGCGAGTGCGAACTTCGATACGTCCGCGTAGCTGTCGACGTAGTTCTTGCCTGACTTCTCGTCGCTCATGTCGACCTCCGGCCATTCGGGCCACTCGGCCCGGTCCACAACTTACTCGGCGGTTAGTTTCGGTTCCGTATGGCAGCGATCCGGGCAGTGGTGTTCGACTTCGGCGGTGTGTTGATCAGCCCGATCGTGGAGAAGGTGGCGCTGATCGCCGCCGATCGGGGCACGACCGTGCACGAGTTGCTCCACGTGCTGCTCGGTCCGCGCGAATCGGTACCCGACCATCCATGGCATCGGTGCGAACGCGGCGAGATCGCTGTCGCCGAGATCCAGGGCCAGCTCCAACCCTGGGCCGACCGTGCCGGCATCGTCCTGCGCGGCAACGAGATCGAGGTCCTGCTCGAGGGCGGATACCGCGTCCTCACCGAGGTGATCGATCGAGTCGACGCGCTTCGTGCCGCTGGCTACCTCACCGGGTTGTTGACCAACACCTTCGTCGAGTTCCGACCGACGATGGAGGCCGACATCGGCTTCCATCACTTCGATGTCGTGGTGGAGAGCTTCGTCGTGGGATCACGCAAACCGGAGCCGGCGATCTACGAGGCGACAGCGACGATGCTCGGAGTGGCACACGACGAGATCTTGTACCTCGACGATTTCGACCAGAACCTCGATCCGGCCCGTGCGCTCGGCTGGCTGGTCATCCATGTGACCGGCCCTGAACAGTCCCTCGCCGCCCTGGACCGACTGGCACCCGTGCCCGAGCTCTGACGCGCCGAGTCAGCTCCAGCTGTTCCAGCGGATGACGTTGTCGGCGGGCGGGCGCTTGGCCAGCTTGAACTCGGTACCGATGGTGTAGGCCACCGGGAACAGGCCGGCCTGCGTGTACTCGTCGTACGGAACGCCCAGCAGCTCGGCGACCTCGCGCTCGCTCTGCAAGGTCATCGTGGTCCAGGCCGTGCCCAGGCCGCGCTCGCGTGCGGCCAACATGAAGCTCCAGACGCCGGGCAGGATCGATCCCCAACGCGATGCCTGGCGAGCGACCGGCGTGGTGTCGGTCATCCGGTCGGCGAGGAGCGGGATCATCATGACCGGCACCCGCTCGAAGTTCTCGGCGAGGTAGGTGGCCGACTGCTGCACGGCATCGCCTGCGTGCTCGGTCTGCGGCTTGCCGGAGGTCTGTGCGTACACGAAGAAGTGCCGGCGATAGATGTCGGCCAGCGCAAGCTTCGTCGCCGGGTCGTCGACGAACACCCAACGCCATCGCTGGGTGTTCGACCCGCTCGGCGACTGATGGGCGATCTCGACGCACTCGGTGATCAGCTCACGCGGCACGGGTCGGTCGAAGTCGAGCCGCTTGCGCACCGCTCGCGTGGTGGTCAGCACCTCGTCCGCGGTGAGGCCGAGATGACCATCAACGAGCTCACACATCAGATCTCACCAATGAGGAGGCGCACATCAGTACGGCATCGTTCCGCCATCGACCGGAAAGAGGTTGCCGGTGATGTTCCGGGCTGCGTCGCTGGCCAGCATGACCGCGACGACCGCGACCTCTTCGACCTTGTTCGGCCGCTTGATGGCCGACTCCTGGGCGAACAGGTCGATCAGGGCGTCGTAGCCGTCGAGCCCCATGGCCACGGCCGAATCAGGGCCGGTGGCGCGAACGATGTCGGTCTCGATGATGCCGGGAAGGATGGCGTTGACCGTGATGCCCAGCGC
>JAYSLK010000834.1:0-3140 GCA_043725585.1 Actinomycetota bacterium | reverse complement strand
ATTCCGGTCGCACCACCGACGCCAGGTGGCGATCGAAGGTCACGACGACCGACCGGGCCTGCAACTCGGCCGCCTGCTGACGCACGGCGGCGATGATGGCCTGATGACCTCGATGCACGCCGTCGTAGGCTCCGATGGTCAAGACGCTGCGTTGCGAGCCGTCGCTTGCCCAAGGCGAGCGGGACAGATCCGTGATCACCTGCACGACCAGCGACGATATCTGGCAGCACCCGCGAGCACGCAGTTCACATGCGTCACAGGTCGAACGACCTACTGCCACATCGTTCAGACCACCGGGATCACCACATCGGGTCTTGCCGTCGTGGCGTCCACCCGCTCGTACATCGCGATCAGGTCGCCGTCCGGTTCGAGTACCGCCCAGGGACCGTCGCCCGCCCACCGGTCGTCGGTGGGCAGCTTGCGGCCGTTGCGCACGAGCGCCGCAGTCACCGCATCGACCGTGACCGACCGGTAGTCACGCATCGCTTCGGCCATCGTGATCAGCACTGCCTGATCGGGAGCCAGCGCCTGCGACTCGTCGAAGCTGCCACACGCCGTCCGTCGCAGTTGGCGGAGGTGGGCACCTCCACCGAGGAGCGTGCCGAGATCGGCCGCCAACGTGCGCACATAGGTGCCCGACGAGCACGTCACCTCGATGCGGTAGACAAGGGGATCGTCGGTGGCTTCCACCTCGAACCGGTGGATGGTGACCGGGCGCGGTCGGCGTTCCACCTCGATGCCTTCACGGGCGAGCTCGTGCAGCCGCCGACCGTCGACCTTCAGCGCGCTCACCATCGGCGGCACCTGCATGATCGGGCCGGTGAGGTGTTCGGCCACCACGGCTCGGACGCGATCGAGGGTGATACCCGGCATGTGGTGGCGGGCTGTCACCTCGCCCGAGTCGTCGAGGGTGGACGTCTCGACACCGAGCACCACCTCGGCGGTGTAGGTCTTGCCGAGCGCGGTGAGGAACCGCAACAGACGGGTGGCGTTGCCGACACCGACGAGCAACACACCGGTGGCATCGGGGTCGAGGGTGCCCGCATGGCCGACCCTGCGCTCGTGGACATGCCTGCGCAACATGCCCACCACGTCATGACTGGTGACCCCGGCCGGCTTGTCGACCACTGCCAGGCCGTGCACGAGTGCGGGCTTGCGCCGCGCCATCAGCGGTGCGGCTCGTCGCCCGAGCCACCCGCGTCGTCGTCATCGTCCTGGTCGTCATCGTCCTGGTCGTCATCGCGAACCCGAGGCGAGACGTACGGATCGTCGTCCGACACGGGCCGCTCGGGCAGGGTTTCGGTCGACAACAGCACCCGCTCGATGTGTTCGGCCGTCCGGATCACCTCGTCCGGGCGGAACTGCAGGATCGGGGTCTTCTTCGAGCGCACCTGGCGAGCGATCGACCCTTGGATGCGGACGCGGTGGCTGTTCAGCGCCTCGAGGATCGATGCGTCTCCCTCTTCGCCACGGAGCGAGTCGAAGAACACGATGGCCCGGTTCATTTCGGCGTCGACATCGATCGCGGTGATCGTGACCAGGTCGAGGCGCTCGTCGTCGATGCGGGTGAGCTCTTCGGCGATCACCTCGCGGAGCGATTCGTTCAGTCGCGCGGTGCGGGGGTAGCGGTGCGTCGACGGCGCGGGAGAACGACGGGGGCGACTCATGTCGAGCACCCTATCTGCGGCTCCGTCAGTCGAAGACGGGCCTTGATCGCAGGCTGCGCTTCAACTCGGCCATCCCGCTGGTGGTGGCGACCAACTCGATCGCGTCCCACAACTTCACCGCTGCTTCTCCCTTGGGCGCCTGGGCGATCACCGGCCCGAAGAAGCTGTTCTCGTTGGGCCGACCCGGGTGGAACGTGATGATCGGCGTGCCGACGTCTTTCCCCGTTCGTTCGAGCGCCAGAGCGGTCTCGGCCCGGATGTGCGCATCGTGCGACTCGTCCTCCCAATGGTCGGCGTAGGCGGCGTCGAGACCGACCCTGGCGAGCATCGCCGAGATGAACCCGCGGGCATCGGCGCGCATCTCATCTCGCCGTTGCTCGACGTGCATGCCGGTGCCGAGCGCGGTGTGCACGCGGCCCACCGCCTCGTTGCCCTCCGCCAAACGCACCGCGTCGGCGACGCGCAAACACTCGAGTCCGGCCACGTGGCCGCGCCGGTAGTCGGGCGTGTACCACTCGGCGGTCAGGTTCTCATTCAACACAGCGAGCGAGATGAAGCGCCACTCGACCGTGTATGAACGCTGCCGTTGTACATCCACCACCCAACGGGAGGTGATCCATGCCCATGGTCAAACGGGATCCCAGAAGAAGTCGGCGTCGGCCATTCGGGCAACCTACCCGGCGGGGCAGGACTTTGCCGGGTCAACGACGCAGCAAGCGATCGATGCGCCGGGAGCCGAGCGCCAGCGCGACGCTGGAGAGCACGACGAGCACGACGACGTGGACGAGAAGCGAGCCGGTCCACACGCCGGCGTTGCACGCCCGCACCAGCGCGACACCGTGATACAGCGGCGACAACTGCACGATCCATGCCCAGTCGCCATATGACGAGATCGGAAAGAACGTGGCCGAGAACAAGAACAGCGGCATCATCAAGGTGTTGACGATCTCCATGTCGGACCAGCCGCGCATGTAGGTGGTACCGAGGAACCCGATGCTCGCGAACGTGAGACCGATCAGGGCACACACGGGCAGCGCCATGAGGCACCACCACGACTCGGCGAGATCCATTGCGGCCATGACCGCCAGGAAGCCGACCGCGTAGATCTGGCCGCGGATGAGCGCCCACGAGATCTCGCCGACAGCGACGTCGGCCGGCCCCATCGGCGTCGCCAACGCGGCGTCGTAGATACGGGCGTACTTCAGGCGTTGCAGCACGTTGCCGGTCGAGTCGAAGATCGCGCCGTTCATCGCCGACGACGCCATCAGCGCCGGAGCGACGAATGCGGCATACGGCACAGACCGACCACCGACGGAGACATCGCCGACGAGGTCACCCACTCCCGCCCGCATCGACAACAGGTAGAACAGCGGCTCGAAGAATCCGCTCACGACGATCAACCATTGGCGGCGATACGCCATCAGATGACGTTCGATCATCCGCTGGGGTCGGCGGACGCCGAGCGCAGACAGG
>JAYSLK010000833.1:0-2806 GCA_043725585.1 Actinomycetota bacterium | reverse complement strand
CGAACCATCGCCGAGGCAGATCTCACCGCGATGGCAGCCGCACCGGATCGTCGCATCACCGGCGGGCAGTCCGACGCCCTGATGGTGGCCCTACTCGATGCGCAGGACGCCCCGATGACCGAGTGCATCGCGGCAGCGATCGACGGAGCCGGTGTGGAGGGACTGCTCGACGCAGTCTCGCTCGCCGCCGCGCATCGCTTGCTGCGTCACGACCTCGACGTCGAGTTCGACCACGACGAGCCCTTCGGGTGGCTCGACATCACACATGCGCTGACCTACGCGAACGCTGCACGATGGGCGTGGCGGCACGATCCAGGTCCGCACACGGCCCGCCTTGCCCTGTGGGCAGCGTGGTTGGCGTACGACAGCGGCCGATCGGAACGGCGCCACGGCGGCTACGCCACGCCCGCGATCATCGCGGCCACAGGAGATCTCCGTCAGGCGGTCCGGTGCTACCGACACGACGACGCCGTCGCATTCGCGCTCGGAGGCACGGTCGACGATGTGCACGACCAATTGACCCGGGCTGCGCTCGACGACCGCTCAGGAGCATTCATCGTCGTCGCACATCTCGTGAAGACGGCTCACGCCGCAGCAGCCGAGGCGCGGGCGACCGGGTCGATGATGCCATTGGCCGGCGCCGCGCGATTCATCGCTGCGCCACGCATGGAACGGTTCGTCGCCGCGACGGTGAACGAGGCCATCAGCTTCGTCACCACCGGTCGCACGCCGCGACGCTGAGACCGGCGTGGCGGAGCAACCGGCGTTCTTCACCGCCGCCCCGTTCGAGCTGCCAACTCCTCCACGAGGTCGTGAGGTCCGTCCACGAGGGTGGCGACCTGGGCTGCGGTGTGGCCGAGCGTGAGGATGTCGGCTGCTTGCGAGCGAGGGCCGAGCACCATCGGACCGATCGTCCACTGCGAGTCTGGGTCGGCAGAGGGAGTGGTGTCGTCACCGGTCGGAGCACCGGCGACCGTGGCGATGATTGCGTGACCGACCTCGAGGAAGGGCGCATCGGCCAACGATCCCAGCCCGAGAGCGCGCCGGATCTGCGAGTGGTGTGCCCATCGTTCGAGGTACTCGCGGGCGATGGCGTGCCAGAACGGAGATGTGTCGCCGAATGCGACGCCGAACAGCGGGACGGGCTCGCCGGGAGCGTTCGGGTCGACGTCGCAGTAGTAGCGATGGGTCCACTTCCCCGCGAGGTCGAGCAGCTGGAGCAGTAGCGCAGGGCTGAGGAAGCGCACCGCCTCGACCCACTGATCGTTGAACCCGTCGAGCAGTGAGCGGAAGTCGGCGCCGGGCATCCGTTCCGCCATCAGGACGAGCCCCTGCACGGCACTGTCGCGCTGACGGCTGAGCAGGCTGAGGTCGTCACCGAGGATGTGGCTCGCGATGCCCTTCACCGAGTAGGCCGGGCACTCGGTGGGCATCGCCCATTGCGCATCGTCGAGGCCGGCGAGCAACTCGATCAGACGGGCGCGCTCGGGCGGGTACACGTCCAGCACGTTCGAGATGGTGGTGTCGTTGATCTTCGGCATCGCACCAGTCTTGCCGACCGCACGAACGATCTGCAGGTGCGATGCGGTCGACGGTCCTTTCTGGATCGTGGTTGGCGGCGCTCAGCGTCGCCATAAATGATCGGAGCCACTGGCACCAACTGTGGTGAGCTGGTGGGGTCGAACCACTCCACCGAGAGGCAGGGACAGTCATGCGCGAAGCGTCACGGACATTCGATCTGGGAACAGCCACCGATCAGAAGGACGTGATACACGTTGCGGACATTGAACCTTGGGATCCTGGCGCACGTCGACGCCGGTAAGACCACACTCACCGAACGGTTGCTCCTCGCCGCCGGTGTGATCGACGAGGCCGGCCGGGTCGACGCGGGCACGACCCGCACCGATTCGCTCGCGCTCGAACGACAGCGCGGGATCACGATCAAAGCGGCGGTCGTGTCGTTCGTCGTGGACGGGGTGACGATCAACCTCGTCGACACCCCGGGGCACCCGGACTTCATCGGCGAGGTGGAGCGAGTCCTCGGCGTGCTCGACGGCGCCGTGCTCGTGGTCTCTGCCGTCGAAGGAGTGCAGTCGCAAACGCTGTTGCTGTTTCGCGCCTTGCGGCGCCTTGGTGTGCCGACGCTGGTGTTCGTGAACAAGATCGATCGCATGGGTGCCGACGTCCGGTGGACGCTCGACGCGATCTCCTCTCGCCTCGACGTGGACGTCGTCGCGATGAGTTCGTGGTCGGCTGTCGGCACTGGCCACGCGAGCGTGTGGGCCGCCGATCTCGCGGATGCGCAGTTCGCCGCGAGGCTGACCGAAGTGCTCGCCGCCAACGACGACGCCTTGCTTCGTCGCTACGTCGATGCGAGTGCGGTCTCGCCCGGCGAACTGCACCGAGAGCTCGTCGCCCAGACCCGACGGGGTGTGATCGCACCGGTGTATGTCGGTGCGGCGCTGTCGGGGGTCGGTGTCGACGAGATGCTGCGTGCGATCCCGGAACTGTTGACGTCCGCGTCGACTGACCCCGAGGGCCCGCCGGCCGGAACTGTGTTCAAGATCGAGCGCGGGTCGGCTGGCGAGAAGGTTGCGTTCGTCCGCATGTTCTCCGGCGCGTTGGCGACCCGCGACCGAGTGACGCTCCTCGGAAGTGACGCCGCCGCCCACACGGGTGCTCAGACCGTCACCGCGATCGAGGTGTTCGACTCCGGTACGACCATGCAGCGTCCTCGCGCGTTCGCTGGTGAGATCGCGAAGGTCCACGGGTGGACCAGTCTGCGCATCGGCGACTACTTCGGTCC